>JAAYJC010000037.1 GCA_012523085.1 Clostridiales bacterium | reverse complement strand
GAACCGGGAAAAGAAGCGTGACCCAGATGCACACCAGACCAAGAAGGGAAACGCCTGGCACTTTGGCTACAAGGCACACATCGGTGTGGACAGTGACAGCGGATTGGTTCACCACCTGGAAACGACAACCGCAAATGTGCATGACGTGACGGTCACGCCCGAGCTGCTTCATGGCGAAGAAGCCAGTGTTTACGGCGATTCCGGGTATCTTGGTGCCGACAAGCGCTGCTTGGCCGCCTGATTCAGCGCGCCTGTGTGACGGAAGTATTAACATAGGCATGTGATTTTGTGGAAAGAATGAGCCCGTCGCTCTTTAATTATGCATTATGCGGTGTTGCCTTAATGCTTTTTATGAAGAACCGTAAGCAGACTGTTGAGTAATAAGGCAGCGCCAAAAAATGGAATTATGATCAGCGGCCGGAGTCATCGCCGGATGCCGGATGCTCTGCTTTAAGGGCGCTGAGCAGGTCACAGCGGTCGGTTATGATACCTGATACGCGATAAAAAACCATTTTCCGCATCGTATTCAGGTGGTTAACGGTAAACGGATACAATGAAAATCCGCTCTTTGCAAACTTCTTGGCGGTAACGAACCGCATATTTCGAAAATGCGGGAAAAGCGCGTCAACATTAGTGCTTTTCGCTCTGGAGAGCGAGACCGGCCGATACTTAAATAAAACCCCGGTCTTCATCCGGCTATCAAGTCGCTTAACAGTGATTAAAGAATTGCGGTTGAAGCTCGCTATGATCACATGCGCCGGAGGTCCATATTCATTAAGGAGCCCGAGAAGCTTTTCTTCAATACCGGGATAATGAGCTTTATTCGTTTTAAGTTCCATAATCAAGGTCAGGCCAGAGAGCGCAAAGCGTTCCAAAAAATCTCTTAATGCAGGAACTTTTGCTTGCCCGCCGAACCGACGGTCCGCGTTCAGACGTCTTATTTCTTTGAATGTACATAAGCCGACCGAGCCGGAGCCGTTAGTCGTCCTGTCCAGAGTCTCGTCATGGATTAAAACAAGCTCCCCGTCTTTTGTCATATGAATATCGATTTCCAGTCCGTCGGCACCTGCGTCAACTGCGGAAATATAAGATGACATCGTGTTTTCGGGAGCTTTATACGGAAAACCCCGATGGCCGATAATTTGAGGAAACATTATAGCCTCCGTTCCCACCGTGAAGCGGTAAAAGCCGCCTCTTCACGCGGCAAAAGCCGCTCTTCGCGCGGCATGAAAATCCGGAAAAATCGATGGATTGAGCGCGAAGCTTGTTTACACCCGGAAACCCGCCGACGATCATGGTGGCCAAGCCTAAAGATTCGTTAATTGCCTGTTCTTTTGTATTATTATCAGATGGCTTTTATTATGCTTTCATTTTAAAGTGTCGTAAGCGCAGTGCATTTAATACGACGGACACCGAAGAAAAAGCCATGGCGGCTCCGGCGAAAACGGGGCTGAGCAGCGGCCCGCCAAACAGGTGCACGACACCCGCCGCAAACGGAATGCCGATCGTATTATAAATAAACGCCCAGAACAGATTCTGTTTGATGACGCGGATTGAGGCGCGGCTCAGGGCGATCGCCGTGGATACCTCGATTAAGCTATCGCGCATCAACACCACATCTGCAGATTCCGCTGCTACATCGGTGCCGGATCCGATGGCAAAACCAATATCAGCCTGAACCAACGCGGGCGCGTCGTTGATACCGTCACCGACCATAGCGACGATATGGCCGCCTTCTTGAAGCTGCCGTATCTGACCTGCCTTATCCTGCGGCAGAACATCAGCTAAAACGTTTTCAATTTTGACCTCAGAGGCGATTGCATCCGCCGTGCTTTTGTTGTCGCCTGTGATCATGTAGACAGTAAGCCCGAGCTCCCTGAGCTTTTCAATACCGTCGCGACTTGATGACTTAACGGTATCAGCGGCGGCCATCAGCGCCTTGAGTTCCCCGTCCACAGCCAGATACATCAGGGTTCTTCCAGAACCGGATAACGATTCGGCGTCTTTTTCGGAAGAAGATATATCGATATTATTTTCCGCCATCAGCCTAACATTACCGGCGAGGACTTTTTTGCCCTCGACAACAGCGTCAATGCCTCTTCCGGGTACGGCCTTGAAGCTGTCTGGTGAAATGAGCTTAAGCCCTCTTCGGTTCGCTTCCTTCACGATGGAGCGCGCGATCGGGTGCTCGGAGCCAAGCTCGGCGGACGCGCAGTATAGCAAGGCGTCGGCCTCCGGCATCGCGGAATAGGTCACAATATCTGTAAGTTTTGGTTTTCCCTCAGTTATCGTTCCGGTTTTATCCAGAACGATCGTGTCGATCTTGTGTGTCGTTTCAAGAGCCTCTCCGCCTTTGATCAGTATTCCGAGCTCCGCACCCTTGCCGGTCCCGACCATGATTGCCGTTGGTGTTGCAAGCCCCAGCGCACAGGGACAGGCGATAACAAGGACCGAAACGAAGATCGTGAGCACAAAATCAAAATCCTTACCGCTGATAGCCCATGAGATCGCCGCAATAACAGCTATGACAAGAACGGATGGGACAAACCAGCCGGAAACGACATCGGCAAGCTTCGCAATCGGCGCTTTTTTGCTTTGAGCATCTTCGACGAGCCGGATAATTTTCGATAGCGCGGTATCTTCACCGACTCGGGTGGCTTGGAAACGGATAAGCCCCTCCCCGTTGATTGTACCGCCTGTGACTTCGTCGCCGGGATGCTTTTCCACCGGTAAGCTCTCTCCGGTCAGCATCGATTCGTCTGCTGAGGTTATGCCCTCTGTGATGATTCCGTCTACAGGGAACAAAGATCCCGGTCGGACGACTAGAATATCGCCTGCCATGAGCTCATCCAGCGGGATTTCGAACTGGATTTCGCCCTTTTCGATCGTCGCGGTCGCAGGCTTTAAACGCATCAGCTTCTTTATGGCCTCAGAGGTTTTACCCTTGCTGGCGGATTCCAGATATTTACCGAGCATAACAAGCGTAATTACGACCGCAGCGGACTCAAAATAGAGCGACATCGTGAAAGACGAATCCCCCAAAATGATCCGGACAACCGCATAAACGCTGTAAAAAAAAGCGCTGCCGGTTCCGATGGCAACCAATGAATCCATGCTCGGCGCACCTCTGAACAAGGCATGAAAACCCTTTGTGAAAAACTTGCGGCCGGCAATCAAAACGGGAATTGCCGCGACGAGCTGAAAAACGGCAAACGCGACCGGCGCCGAATCGGGGGAAATGAATCGCGGAATCGGAAGCATCAAAAAATGAAACATATGGGCCATTGCGATATATAAAATCGGAGCCGAAAACACGGCAGAGATAATCAGGCGAAGCCGCATTGCCTTTGCCTCTCGTTTACGCTTGGTGTCAGCAGAATCATCCGCATCTCCGCTTAGGATATCACTCGGGGTATACCCGGCCTTTTCAATGATCGCCTTGATTTCCGATAGCCTTACTTTAGAGGGATCGTATGTGAACTCACCACGGTTTGTCGTCAGATTGACCTCGGCGGACATTACGCCGTCGAGCTTTCCGACAACCCGCTCCACCGCCGCCGAGCAGGCCGCGCAGGACATCCCTTCGATATTTAACTTTGCGACTTTAAATCCGTCAGGTTCGATGAGCGAATAGCCCGCGTCCTCGACGGCATTTTTCAGCGATGCGAAATCCAATGCGTTCTCATCGTACCGGACATTGAGCTTCTCTGTAGCGATATTAACATCGGCAGAGGCGATGCCGGGTAATTTGGAAACAGCTCTTTGTACATGAGCTGCACAAGCTGAACAGGTCATACCGGTTACCGCTATGCTTTTTTCAACCATATTAATCTCCATTCTGCCGTGAAGCGGCAGCAAAATTAGTCAGGAAAAATCGATGGCCTAAATGTGATACTTGTATCACACATATAAATGGCTGCCGTCATATTTGGCGGCCAAATCGATTTCTTTCGTGTGTGAAAGTATTTTCACGTTGAACCGCCATCAATGGGATTTATACCGCCGTTTCCGGCTTGCCTTCACAGGTCGTTTGGATCAATCGTCATCAACTGAAGCGTCAGCTCAGCAATTCTGCACAGCTCATCTGTCGTTGTATATTCCTGACAGGAATGAACCTTTTCCATCGCGGACGCCAATACCAGACCGGTAATCCCGTTTTCAAAAAGGGTGTTGTTGTCGCTTCCGCCGAAGGTCTTAACCAGATTGCAGCCGAGCTGTATGTCTGCGCAGGCTTTTTTAAAAAGCCCGAGGATCGGATGGTGAAGAGGCGTTTCGTACGCGGAACAGACGATCTTATTTGTGAAGCTGTAAGATGCGCCGAACCTTTGGGCGGCTTTTTGAAACTCTCTTTCAACCAGCTCTATGCAATTCAAAGCTTTTTCCCCGGAATAGCTTCTGGTTTCGCCTTTTACTATGCATTTGTCCGGGACAATGTTTGTGGCCAGACCGCCCTTTATGATTCCGATATTCAAGGTTGTTTCATGATCAAGCCGTCCGAGGGGCAGCGCTTTTATCGCCTCAGACGCGGCGGCGATGGCGTTTACACCTCTTTCGGGTTCAAAGCCTGCATGCGAGCTGATTCCGATTACCTCAACGGTAAAAGTGATGATGGCCGGTGCTTTATATGCCGCCGTCCCGACAGGCCCGGTCAGGTCAAGGACAAAGGCATCTTTTGCTTTCAGGTTTTGAAAATTAAACCGGCTGATCCCTTGGCAGTAAATTTCTTCGGCAACGGTAAAGAGCACTTCGAGCGGCCTGTGCGGGAGATTGTACTCTCTGATGATCGTCAGCGCTTCCAAAATCGCCGCTATGCCGGAGAAATCGTCCGCACCCAGCACGGTATCACCGCGGCTTCTTATCGTACCGTCCCGATCAATAACGGCCGTCTTCCCGCGGGAGGGTTCCACCGTATCCATATGAGCGCTGAATAAAAGAGAGGCCGCATTTATCGTACCGTCCAGAAAGCCGAATATATTCCCGCAATTTCCGCCGAGCATTTGTCCGGCGCCGTCCTCGAAAACGCGAAGGCCCAGCGCGCTCAGCTTGCTTTTTATATAATCGCCTATCTGTCTTTCACTGAAGGAAGGACTGTCGATTAAGACAAGCTCGGTGAAATCCCCGATGAGTCTTGTAGGATTCATTCGCATATATGCCTCCGAAAATCGTATTCATGTTATAAAAACAGTATAACATTATTCACCGTATTGTCTAATATTTCAAAACGGAAGCGAAAAGGGGGTATGCGAAATGCGTAATGCATTTGCAGCACCCCCTTTGAGAAACTTGCTTTGCTGTATGGGTTTAGAACAGACCGGAAACCTTTCCTGTTTCCACATCGACGTCGATGCGGCGGTATCCGGGATCGGAACCGGTACCCGGCATCATACTGATCGTTCCGGCCATCGGGCAAAGGAATTTTGCGCCGCCGTAAACCAGGATGTCCCTGATCGGAAGGCGCCAGTTCTTCGGAACGCCCTTAATGGAAGGCTCATGCGATAAGGATAAGTGCGTTTTTACCATCATCGTGGAGAAATCCGCGTAATACGGATCGCTTTCAAAACGCTCCGCCTTTTCAATGGCAAGGGGTGCCCAATCCACGCCGTCCGCGCCATAGACCTCTTTTGCGATGATCTCCACGCGCTGCCGCAGGGGCATGTCAAGCGGGTAGAGGTACTTGAGATCAACTTCTTCTTCGCAGGCATCGATAATGAGCTCAGCAAGCTCTTTGGCGCCCTCGCCGCCGTACTGCCAATGCTCGGAGAGCGCGCAGCGCACATTTTGCTCTTTGCAGAGCCTTTTAATCAGCTCGATTTCTTCATCGGTATCGGTATAAAACTTGTTGATGCAGACGACGGGTTGGATGCCGGATTTTTTCACGTTATTGACATGATGGAACAGGTTCTCACAGCCCTTCTCCAGCAGGTCGAGGTTTTTCTCGGTGTACTCAACGGGCAGGGGACGCCCGGGTACGACAGCCGGTCCGCCGCCGTGCATCTTAAGGGCACGGATTGTGGCAACCAGTACGGAAACATTGGGTTTTAAGCCGCTCAGACGACACTTGACGTTCCAGAATTTCTCAAAGCCGATATCGGCTGCGAAACCGGATTCCGTAACGTGATAATCGAAGAGTTTGAGGCCGAGGCGGTCGCCGATGATCGAGGACTGTCCGATGGCGATATTGGCAAACGGACCTGCATGTACGAAACAGGGCTGATGTTCGACGGTGTAGCAAAGCGTCGGGTTGATCGTGTTTCTCATAAAAGCTGTCATCGCGCCGTCTACTTCGAGATCGGCCGTTGTGATGGGATTGCCTTTCTTGTCATAAGCTAGGATTATCTTGCCGATACGTTCACGCAGATCCTTTAAATCGCGCGCGACAGCCAAAATGGCCATCAGTTCTGAGCCGACGGCTATGCCGAACTTGGAGTCCATTTCGAAGCCGTTGCTCTTCGATTCGCCAAGACCGATTCTGATCTGACGGAGGCACTGAGCACAAAAGTCGATAACCCATCCAAATTCCACGCGCTCGGGATCGACATCAAGTCTATTCAAGCCGCGTTTGGCTAATGCTTCATCAGAATAATTGCGTTCATGCTGCATGCGTGCGTTAAGCGCAACCATACCGAGGTTGTGTGCGTTCATGATGTCGTTGATGTCGCCGGTAAGGCCGAGAGAAAATTCGGTCATCGGAATCAGCAGCGCATTTCCGCCGCCGGCAGCGGTTCCCTTTACATTCATTGTAGGACCGCCGGAAGGCTGACGCAGGCAGCCGCCGACATTCTTGCCGAGCTTACCGAGTCCTTCAATAATACCGAGAGAGGTGGTGGATTTGCCTTCGCCCAGAGGTGTGGGAGTAATGGCTGTGACTTCGATATACTTTCCGTCCGGCTTATCCTTCAGACGGTTCATAATCTTGATGAAGTCGAGCTTGGGTGTTTTGCCGTATGGGATGATTTCATCAGGCAGAAGGCCCATTTTATCACGGAAATAGTCGACGCTGGGTAGGGTTTTCTCAGCCTCTTCCGCGATTTGCCAGTCTTTGAATTTGGTCGGGTCAAGCATAAATGATAAATCCTCCTTAATATTATTTCTTTTTTTACTCACAACATTATCACATCTTACCGACAAAAGAACGCCTTATAACAGTTACCATTATAAGGGTGTACAAAGTATTATACCGTTAATTGTTCATATTGTCCAGTACCTCTGTACGTTATGATTCCTTGAAAAACGAGATTTAGTCATTATTACGCATTCTGCGTTCAAAGACGCAGCCTTGTTTTCTATATTGAACAAATAAAAAGAGCGTAATTGTAAATATCAGCTCGATTTTTTGAAAAGCACTTATGAGCAATTTGTGAAAATGTTGAATTATGCGTTGTGAAAGGAGATGAACGGCTTTTTACATGCAAATGACAAAAAACGATTGCGGGAAAAACCTGTTCGAGATATAATGAATAAAATGCAGGATATTAGGATTTCGGAATTTCAGCAATGTGTTGATTTGTCCTTTAGAAAAAGCAGAAAAATACGATATATAATTAAAAGTATCAAAATAATATGATTCGGATGGATCGGATGATGAATGAAATTGACAACAAACAGGTAAGAATTCTGATCGTAGACAATTCCCCTGAGATCCTGCTGGCAGGCCGCGATATTTTGGAAAAAGAAGAGTATGATGTTTATATTGCGGAAGGCGGAGAACCGGCTGTCGAGCTTGCCTGCGCAATCGATTTTGACCTGATAATTCTGGACATGCATATGCCGTCGATAGACGGCTTTGAGACACTGGCGATCTTCAAACAAAACGAACACACTCGGGATATACCGGTTATACTTCTCACCGAAAAGCTCGATATCGATAGTATGGTCAGAGGCTTTGAACTTGGCGCAGCGGATTATCTGAGAAAACCGTTCAACGAGCTGGAGATGATTGCCAGAGTCAGAAATCATGTTCTTCTCAAAAAAATGCGCGAGGAGCTTTATCAGAAGGATATTAGTTTAAAAGAAGCCTATAGCCTGCTTGAAATCACCGTGACAACCGATCCGCTGACCAATCTGTTTAACCGAAGAGAGATCATTAACCGGCTCGAAAACGAGCAGGTCAGATTTAAGAGAAGCAAGCGTCCTTTCTCGATTGTGATTGCAGAAATTGATTGCTTTTCGAATATTAGCGATACATACGGCAAGCGCTTTAGCGATTATATCATCATCTCGCTGTCCGAAACCCTTCAAAATATGATCAGAAAGCAAGACAGTTTATCGAGGCTGGGCGCTGCGGAATTTATGCTGATTCTACCGGAGACCGATACGGACGGCGCGCGGGCTTTTGCCGAGAAGCTCAGAAGCAATGTGCAAGACCTGGTGTTCATAAAGGGTGATAACGAGGCAAAAATTACAATGACATTCGGAATAAGTACCTGCGACTCGCTATCGGAGCTTGATGATCTGCTCGAGCGAGCAGACAAAGCTCTGCGGAAGGGAAAGCAAAGCGGAAGAAACTGCGTTATGACCGCCTGAAACACGGGACGGTGGACTGTTCAAAATGCCGTATTTGCAGCCATGCATGCAAAAAAGAGCATAATAAAAACAACCGCCGTTTTAAACACAGCGGCTGTTTTTATATCCGTTATATGATTGCCCAAGGCAGGGAACAATAATGAAGATAATCGCACGGCTGCTTGCCGGCGGCGATTTTGCATCAAATCATTACGGCTTACCGTTGGCTGGCCAAAAACGGTGACTGCGGCATTATGCTGCGGCCAAAGGAGCGAATATGTCTGTAATGGGCGCTTTTATATTGCCGCATCCTCCGATCATCATGCCCGAAATCGGGCGCGGGGAAGAAGATAGAATCCGGAAGACAATCGATTCCTTTCATGAGATTGCAAAACGGGTGGAAGCCCTCAAACCGGAGACGATCGTTTTGACCTCTCCGCACAGCATTCTTTATTCCGATTACTTTCACATATCACCGGGCGCATCCGCGAAAGGCGATATGCGTAAATTTAACGCACCCGATATATCGGTCGACGTAAAATATGATACCGAGTTTACCGATCTGCTCGAGCTTCTAGCACAAGAAGTTGAATTCCCGGCCGGCGTACTGGGCGAGCGGGACGCTTCTTTGGATCACGGAACGGTGATTCCACTGTCTTTCATCAACAGTAGATATAGAAATTACAAGCTGGTCCGCATAGGTCTCTCCAGCTTGTCGTTTGCGGACCACTACAGGCTCGGCATGCTCATTGCTAAAGCTGCGGAGAATCTTTCGCGAAACGTGGTTTTTATCGCCAGCGGCGATCTTTCTCACAAGGTGGCCGAGGACGGTCCGTACGGCTATGCTGAGGAGGGTGTTCTATTTGACCGGCAAATCACCAAGGCGATGGCATCCGGCGATTTCCTGAGTTTTCTTCTCTTTCCGCTTTCCTTTACCGAAAAAGCTGCCGAGTGCGGCCTGCGGAGTTGCATCATCATGGCCGGCGCGCTGGACGGCAAAAAGGTACGCCCGGAGCTTCTCAGTTATGAGGGCACCTTCGGCGTCGGGTACGCCATTGCTTCTTTTACTCCGGAAGGAGAGGACCCCGGTCGCCGGTTCCTGGAAACGTACCTGCAACGGCAGAAGTCGCAGATGCAGATGATCAAAGACGGTGAGGATGCGTTTGTCCGGTTGGCCCGGTATTCGGTGGAGTATTTTGTGAGAAACCGGAAACAGGCGGCGCTTCCGGAAGGACTCCCGGACGAAATGTACAAGAATAAGGCGGGCGTTTTCGTAACGCTGAAGAAACACGGGAATCTGAGAGGCTGTATCGGAACCATTGCCCCCGTAACCGGCAGCATCGCCGAAGAGATTTTGAAAAATGCGGTTTCGTCCTGTTCCGAGGACCCGCGCTTTGACCGGGTCGAAACGGACGAGCTTGACGATCTTGTCTACAGTGTGGACATATTGTCTCCGGCCGAACCGATCGACTCGCTGGATAAGCTGGATGTCAGACGATACGGTGTAATCGTATCTTACGGGTACAAGAGGGGACTTCTGCTGCCAAACCTCGACGGTGTAGATACGGTAGAGCAGCAAATACAAATCGCACTGCAGAAAGCTGGGATATCGAGAACGGAAAAATACGCACTGGAGCGTTTCGAGGTGGTGCGTCACCAATGAAAGAGGTCTGTGGTATTTGCCCACACCACTGTGCTCTTGAGGACGGGCAGACGGGGTTTTGCAGAGCAAGAGCGAATAAAAACGGCAGGATCGTCTGCATAAATTACGGCAGGTTGACATCAGTCGCGCTGGATCCAATCGAAAAAAAACCGTTTGCCCGATTTATGCCGGGCAGCAAGATCCTGTCAATCGGCAGTTTCGGGTGTAACCTGAGATGCCGGTTTTGCCAGAATCACAGCATCTCTATGGCCTCATGTGAAGAAACCGAAGCGATGAATGTAAAACCGGAAACGATCCTTGAAAAGGCCGCAGCGCTGATTCCGAGAGGCAACATCGGACTGGCTTTTACCTATAACGAGCCGCTTATCGGCTATGAGTTCGTTTTTGACTGCGCAAAGCTCATTAGCGAAGGCGGTATGAAAAATGTCCTTGTAACAAACGGTTATGTCTGCGAAGAGCCGCTGTCGGCGCTCTTGCCGTATATCGATGCGATGAGCATTGACCTGAAATGTTTTTCGAATTCATTTTACAAAAAAGTAGGCGGTGATCTTGAAACGGTTATGCGCACAATAGCAATTTGTGCTGAGGCGTGCCATGTCGAAGTGACAACGCTTGTCATCCCGGATGAAAACGACAACCCCGAAGAGATACGGGAGCTTGCCAAGTGGCTGTCTTCAATAAACCCCAATATCCCATATCATCTGTCCAGGTTTTTTCCGATGCACGAATACGGGGATAGAAAACCCACACCGGTCGAAACGGTATATGCCCTTAAGGAAATCGCCGGTGAATATCTGAACCATGTTTTTGCCGGTAACTGTTGAAAACGCCGCCTGCAAGGGCATGTTAGGATAAATTCCTAAGCATTTATAAATAAACAGCACGAAAACCGTTTCATTAAGAGTAGCGGTAAACCCATACAAAATGAGGCGACATTTCGTAGCGGAAAACGAGGCAGACTATTGAAAATCATTCGCTTTATCATCCTCTTGTTCCTTTTATCCGTCTTAGCCGGCTGCTCAATTGTACGGCAAACGGAAGCCGAATCACAACCGGTAAAAGATACGCCCGCCGGATTCGGCGAAACCGAACACCCTGTCGCGGAAACCGCCGCTCCGGTAAAATATGTTTACTACCATTACCTGCAGATGTATGACGATATGTGCTTCAAGATCGGCTATGAAGAGGGCGGTAACTATAGCTATTATCATGAAATTGTTCTTGACGAGCCGCTGCAGAAAGTGGACAGTCCCTATGCCGGGGAGGGCCATTTTACATACGGTTATTATACCTGCACACAGGAAGATGAGGGATTTACCGATAATGAGTCCTTGTGGTACCTGAAAGAAGAACCATAATTCAACCCGATAATGCTATTTGTGCGCCCGGCATGTGCGCAGTCTAACGGGTGAAAGTCCCGAACACGCCCGGTAGCGGGAAGTGTATAGCCAAGGCCAAGGGTGTCCGCGGCGACGCGGAATCTGAAGAAAGCAAAGCAGAAGCTGAAAGAACTGACTTCCCGCAGTCAGGGCAGAAACGTCCGAACAGTGATGCAGAACGTAAAAGTGTACATCCGCGGATGGCTTGGCTACTTCGGAATTGCAAGCAT
>JAAYJC010000036.1 GCA_012523085.1 Clostridiales bacterium | reverse complement strand
TGCTGTTATCAATAATGCTCATTCGTACCGTCTGGTGTTTTATGCTTCTCCTTGTCGGTCTTGCGGTAACATGCCATCTGGTTTATATGTCAAAAGGCAGAAAGAAAGAAAAGTGAAAATGAAACGAATATTCGGATTTGTCGAAATGGTATTTGATGTTTTATACCTGACGGCAGCTGCGGTTATCGGGTTCGTTCTTCTCTTCGGTGGTCAAGACAGCTTAACGCGAACACTGGCGGGCATAATGACCTTGGTGTTGGTCGGTGGAGATGCTTTTCACCTGGTCCCGCGGATATACGCAATCCTTACCGGCAAAGAAGAGCAAATGAGACGGGTACTTGGTCGTGGAAAGCAAATGACATCCATAACCATGACGATCTTCTATATTCTGCTCTGGCATATCGGATTGCTTGTTTATACCCCCAAATACATACTCATCTGGTCTTGTATAGTTTATGCTCTCGCACTAATGCGGATACTGCTGTGCCTGCTTCCGCAGAACGAATGGTCAGCGCGTTTTACGCCCGTCAAATGGAGTGTCTGGCGCAATGTTCCGTTTTTTTTACAGGGGATGATTGTTTCCGGGCTGTTTTTGTTATATGGGAACGCTTCGACCGGCTTAGGCCTCGTTTGGATTGCAATTATCCTCAGCTTCGTGTTTTACCTTCCCGTGGTGCTTTGGGTGAACAAAAGCCCCAAAATCGGCATGCTCATGCTACCCAAAACCTGTGCTTATCTTTGGCTGCTGGCGATGTGCCTGCCTTTATAGTACACGAATTACTGTTTGTTCATAAAAATAAACATAAAAATGAAAGGAGCCACCATGAACGATCATAAAAAACTTACAAACGAAGTCGGAGCTCCGGTAGCCGATAATGAAAACGCCATTACTGCCGGCCCCCGGGGTCCCGTAGTCATGCAGGACGTATGGTTGATGGAAAAAATGGCGCATTTCAACCGCGAAGTAATCCCGGAACGCCGCATGCACGCCAAAGGCTGGGGCGCATACGGCAAGTTAACCGTAACGCATGATATTTCAAAATACACCAAGGCAAAGGTGCTTCAGCCCGGCGCTGAAACAGAACTGTTTGTCCGTTTCTCCACCGTTGCGGGCGAGCGCGGTGCCGCTGACTGTGAGCGCGATATTCGAGGCGTTGCCGTGAAGTTTTACACCGAGGAAGGCAACTGGGATCTAGTCGGAAACAACACGCCTACCTTTTTTATCCGTGATGTACATAACTTTGCCGATCTCAACCGCGCCGTGAAGCGCGACCCTCATACCGGCCGCCGTTCTGCCCAGAATAACTGGGATTTTTGGACTTTGCTTCCCGAGTGTTTCCATCAGATAACCGTTGTCATGAGCGATAGGGGTATTCCTGCCTCTTTCCGTAACATGCACTTTTTCGGCGAACACACCTTCTCATTCTATAACGAAAAAAATGAGCGCGTATGGTGCAAGTTTCACTTTAAAACACAACAGGGCATCAGGAACTTCTCCAATGAGGAAGCCGCGAAAGTCAACGGTATGGACCGCGAATACCATGGCAAGGATCTATATGAAGCCATTGAGCGCGGTGATTTCCCCAAATGGACCATGTATGTCCAGATCATGACCGAGAAACAGGCAAAAGAACACTACGAAAACCCGTTCGACATCACGAAAATCTGGCGCCATGCCGAATACCCGCTCATTGAAGTAGGTGTTCTGGAACTCAATCGAAATCCTGAAAACTACTTTGCGGAAGTAGAACAATCTGCTTTTACACCCGCGCATGTGGTATCCGGTATAGGCTTCAGCCCGGACCGTTTTCTTCAGGGTCGGCTGTTTTCTTACGGTGACGCGCATCGTTACCGTTTGGGCGTCAATTACAACCTGATTCCTGTGAACCGCGCAAAAGTACCTGTCAGCGATTATCATCGGGACGGTGCAATGCGCGTGGACGGTAACTACGGCAGCGCTCCCGCTTATACGCCGAACAGTTATGGCGTCTGGACCGCTCAGCCTGAGGTAATGGAGCCCCCGCTTGACCTGGAAGGCGCAATGTATCGATATGACCCGAAGGACGACCCAACTGATGACTGCTTTCGTGCAGGTGGTGATCTGTGGCGCGTGCTGACCGAGGACAAAAAACAAATACTAATTGAAAACACAGCAGCCGATATGGCCTCTGTTACTATAAACATTAAGTACCGTCATGCCGCGCACTGCTATCTTGCAGACCCTGAATACGGCGAGCGCTTTGCCAAAGCCGTATTGCTGGATTTTGATAAGGTGAAGGAGCTCAGCAAGCTGGACAATAACGGACTGATTCAAGCAACTCTCTCCTGTTCCATGTAGCCGTCTGACTTCTCCCATGTTCCTTGCTTTACCGGCGGTGATGACAATTTGCTCTTCACGCTGTGCCATATCAAGGCTGATAGACCATGCCCGATACCGCTCCGGTTTTCAAGGGCAGCACTCAAATACCTGTCTACATTAATGTCCACTGAACACGAAAAAGCGTACCTCTTCGTATTTAGCAGAAGGGTACGCTTTTTATTTGTCGAACTACAAAAGCAGCCGTTTTGCTTTATCCGCCAGAGTGCCGTCCAGCGCTTCCGCCTTCGCGTATTCGGCCCATTGCGGGAACTGCTCTTGCCGGGAAGCGACGATCAATGAAAACAGCGGAGCTGCTACTTCGTCGATTTTCACTTCCAGATGCTCCTCTTCATGCCGGGTATGTCCGTGCTTTTTTACATATAATCGCTCATATTCATCCAAAAATGCCTGATATGCCGTTTCTGCCAACGATTGGACATTGCGGAAATCAGAAAATCTATATCCTTTGCCGAGCAAATTGTAATCGAACATCATCGCAGCCTGCTTGTCTTTTCGTACGGCGAAGTTCGTCCAGTAAAAATCGTTGTAGGTAAGTGTAAACGACGGTTTATAAATCAAGTTCCGCAGCCTGTCAAAACGGGACAAAATGAACTGAAAAAGCTCGGAAGCCTCAGGAAATCTTGC
>JAAYJC010000035.1 GCA_012523085.1 Clostridiales bacterium | reverse complement strand
TGAGCGCCGTCGGCTTTAAACATAATAAACGCTACCTATCTAAGGGCAACACCGCACAGCAGCGGAAGCTTAAAGCGTGTGGTGTTGCCCCAGGAAAAAACAAGCGCTTTATATGAATCCGAAAAAGCCGGACCGCCCGATTTCCGGGCGGTCCGGCAGCACCGTTATTTATCGATTTGCCATTTTTCAAGCTGAGAGGCGCTTTCTTTCAGGTTCTCCATCAGCGACAAAAGCTTTGATGCTTTCTCCCTCTCGGCTGCAACAATCTGTTCGGGCGCTTTTGCGATAAAACCCGGATTACTTAGCTTTGCGCTGAGTTTTCCATGCTCGGCCTGCGCCTTTTTTAGTTCGCGCGCAATGCGTTCAAGCTCCTTTCCGATATCAACCAGTTCCGACATCGGTATGAATAACCTTGCTTCCTCCGTAACCGCTCCGGCCATTTCCGTTATACGGTCAGGCGATTTATCCGTAATCACGAGCTCATTTGCATATGCAAGGCGCTTCAAAAACGCTTCTCCGCGCATAAATATATCGCCTTTTTCTGTCAATATAATCAGCTTTGTTTTCCTCGAGGGCGGTACATTCTTTTCCGCACGCAGTGCACGCACGGCCTTGATGACGTTCATGACCGAGACCATATTTTGCTCCTCGACCGGAAAATGATGCGCCGGAGAAACCTCCGGCCAGCGCTCAACCATCAGCGCTTTGCTTATATTGGGAAGGCTCTGCCATATTTCCTCGGTAATAAACGGCATGAACGGATGCAGCAGTTTAAGCGTCTCGCCCAGCACATATGCGAGGACCTTTTGCACACGGATACTGGCCGATTTATCCTCGCTTTGAAGCCTTGCCTTGGTCAGCTCGATATACCAGTCACAAAAGCTGTCCCAGATAAAATCATATATTTTTCCGACTGCAACGCCCAATTCATAATTGTCAATGTTCTCCGTAACTTCCCCGATTAGCGTGTTCAATTCGGATAAAATCCACTTGTCCTCCGTTTCCAGTGTTTCCGAAAGCGTGGTGTCTTCGATTTCCAGATTCATTAAAACAAAGCGCGCGGCATTCCAAAGCTTGTTAGCGAAATTACGGAAGGATTCGCAGCGCGTGATCAAAAAGCGCATATCATTGCCGGGGCTGATTCCCGATACCATATTCAACCTGAGCGCGTCAGCGCCGTATTCATCGATCATTTTCAGGGGGTCGACGCCATTGCCAAGGGATTTCGACATTTTTCTGCCCTCGGCATCCCTGACCAGACCGTGTATAAACACCGTATGGAACGGCTTTTGTCCCATATGCTCCAATCCGGAGAAAATCATTCTGGCTACCCAGAAGAAAATGATGTCATAGGCTGTCACCAAAACGCTGGTGGGGTAAAAATACGATAGCTCCGGTGTCTCCTCGGGCCAGCCGAGGGTTGAAAACGGCCAGAGCGCTGAGGAAAACCAGGTGTCCAGCACATCCTCTTCCTGCTTTAAGTCAGTGCCGCCACAGTTTTCACATTTTTCCGGCGTGTTACGTGAAACATTGATGTGTGAGCAATCCTGACAGTACCATGCCGGAATCTGATGGCCCCACCAGAGCTGGCGGGAAATGCACCAATCATGAATGTTTTCCATCCAATTGATATAAATCTTTGAAAAACGCTCGGGAACAAAACGGATATCCCCTTCTTTTACGGCTTTAATCGCATTTACGGCAAGAGGCTCCATCTTCACAAACCACTGGGCAGATACAATCGGCTCGACATTATCGCCGCACCGGTAGCAGATGCCGACATTGTGGGTGTATTCCTCCGCTTTATCCAAGAACTCTTTTTCTTCCAGGTCTTTGACAATTGCTTTTCTTGCCTTGTCCCTGTCAAGATCCTTATAATCGCCGCCGTGTTCATTGATGATGGCATTGTCGTCTAAAACTCTGATTATTTCAAGGCCGTGCCTGAGCCCGACTTCAAAGTCGTTTGGATCATGAGCCGGTGTTATTTTAACTACGCCGGTTCCGAAATCGGGGTCGACATATTCGTCTGCGATCAACGGAATTTCCCGGTTGACAAGCGGAAGAATCAGTGTTTTGCCGATCAGGTGCCTGTACCGCTCATCCTCCGGGTTAACAGCTACCGCGGTATCGCCCAGCATGGTTTCCGGCCTTGTGGTAGCAACAATGATATAGTCATTCGAATCCTTGAAGGGATATCGGATATGCCACAGATGGCTGTGCTGCTCTTCCCTTTCGACTTCTACATCAGACAATGCCGTGACGCAGTTGGGGCACCAATTAACGATTTTGCTGCCTTTATAAATAAGATCTTTTTCATAAAGCCTTACGAACACCTCACGGACCGCTTTTGAGCAACCCTCGTCCATTGTGAACCGTTCCCTGTCCCAGTCGCAGGATGATCCCAGCTTTTTTAATTGGTTGATAATAACACTGCCGTATTTGTTTTTCCAGTCCCAGACCCGCTCCACAAACTTTTCACGCCCCAAATCATGGCGCGTCAAGCCCTCTTCTCTGAGCTTTTCCTCAACCTTGATCTGTGTAGCGATCCCCGCATGATCCGTTCCCGGTACCCAGAGCGCCGAAAAGCCCTGCATTCTTTTATATCGGATTAGAATATCCTGCAGTGTGTTGTCGCACGCATGTCCGATATGAAGCTGAGAGGTCACATTGGGCGGTGGAATCACGATCGTAAACGGCTCTTTGTCATGATCGATTTCGCCCTTAAAATAACCGCCCTTCAACCACATGGCGTAAATCTTGTCTTCAACTTCTTTCGGATCGTATATCTTTGGCAGTTCCTTCATTCATTCCATTCCTTTCAACATTGCGTACAAGATAAAACGCGCCCTGAGCAAAAAGCTCAGGGCGAACAATTGTCCGTGTTACCACCTGAATTCGAAAATTCGCACTCAGCGACAGTCCGGCATATTTAACCGGAAGCCTGTCTTTCCCTGTAACGGGAGAACCCCGCCGGCGTCTACTCAGGTAAATCCCTTTTTTGCCGGGGCTCAGGGGCGACTTGGGCACGCTTTCATGAAAACTTGCATCATCCGTTTTCTTTCTGTGTTTCAAGCGTATGCTTACTTATCCCCGTCTTCGCTTTTGACATTTTGTAAATGATAATCCATTCGCCTATGGTTGTCAAGACCCGGCGGTGTTTAAAAAACCTGTGAAAGCAACGCAATGATCACTTAATTGTATGGCCAATTATTACCATTCTATCCCTTTTCTCGGCCCGATATCCCGATCATACGGATGCTTTACCTTACGGATTTCCGAAACATAGTCGGCAAGTCCGACCAACTCGTCCGGCGGATTTCTGCCGGTCAAAACAACCTCAAGCTCGTCTTTTTTGTTTCTTAGAAATTCGATCAGTTCGCCAAGTTCAAGTATGCCGGTTGTTACCGCCGAACAGGCTTCATCAATGATCAGCACATCCGCCTGATTGTTTTTAACGTACGCTTCGGCTTGCTTTAAAAGCTCAAGCACCAGCTCGCGGTATAACGCCTTTTCCTCCGATGTCATTTGGAAAACAAACTTCAGCTTTTCCGGGACGGGTAAAATGATAACGGACTTAAGTTTCCGAAGGCTATTTAGTTCTCCGCTGTCGCAGTCCTTCATCAGGCGCAAAATCACGACGTTCAGGCCGCGCCCGGCGGCGCGTAAGGCAAGACCGAGCGCCGCGCTGGTTTTGCCTTTCCCCTCGCCGCAGTATAAATGGATCAGGCCTTTTTTCATCAGTCTGTTATCATCTGCTCATAGGCACGCGCCGGTTTTACGCCGATCGCATCGGCTTTTTTTACGCCGTTTTTGAAAACGATAACAGTCGGAATGCTCGAAACGCCGAAACGCTGGGCAAGCTCGCGCTCTTCATCAACATTGACTTTGGCGAAAACCGCTTTGTCTCCCAGTTTTTCAGACAGCTCGTCGAGCACCGGCGCAAGCATTCTGCACGGTCCGCACCAGTCTGCCCAAAAATCCACCAATACCGTTCCGGTTTTGATTGTTTCATCAAATGTTTTCTGCGTTAAATTCACGATCTGTGCCATTATATATACCGCCTTTCATAGATAACCGCTCAGCCTTCTTTTCTATTTCGCTGAGTTACCGCTGTTATGTTACTTTCTTTCAATATAGGATGCCGCCGAAAAGGCCGCTACCTGACCCTGCCCTGATGCCTTGGAAATCTGATAGGGTCTGCCCGTACAGTCACCCGCGGCAAAAACGCCTGCGATGTTCGTTTCCATTTTTTCGTTTACGACGATATACCCGTCCTTAACAGACAGCTCGGGCATTAAAAGGTCGGGTGCAACGGAGGCGCGTACAATAAAAACACCGTCAACGGGTATGTTTTCGTCGTCCACTGTCAGTGTCCTGAGCACCTCATCGCCACTGAATGCAAACTTCCTTCCTCTTAGAAATTCTACACCGGGCTTTATTCCCTCGGGAGGATCGTTTGGCATGATCAGCACTACCTCGCAGCCGATTTCCAAAAGCTGATTTGCCTCCTCCACAGCGTCGTTTCTCAGGCCAATTACCGCCGTTTTCCTGCCGCGGTACAGCATACCGTCGCAGGTGGCGCAATAGCTGACACCGCGCCCTAAATATTGAGTTTCGCCCGGATAGAAAGCGGTTTGCACAACGCCTGTTGCAAGAATGACGGCTTTTACCGAAAAAACCTCGCTTCCCGCGCTGATATAAAATCCGTCTCCAATCTCTGCTACGCTGAGTACCTGTGACCTGATTGTTTTTACATCAAAAGATTGCACCTGCCGGGCCATGCCGTCCAGAAGCTGAGCGCCGGAAATACCAGGCAGCCCGGGATAATTATCCACGCGCTTTGCTTTGTAAAGAGCGCTTTCCGCATAATTGTTTGAACATATCGCAGCGGATTTCCCCTTTGCAGCCAAATTGATAGCAGCCGAAATACCCGCCGGGCCACCGCCCACGACCACTATATCATAATCAAACATCAAACACGTCACCGTCCTTTACATGAATTATACAAAATATAAACGATAAAGTAAATTGTTTTCTTTTCGATGATTATCGTATATAATACCGTTATTCACGAGAAAAGCGTGCAGTGCATGAAAACATGCCGGATACGCATGAAACACAAAGAAAACGGAGCTGATGAGAATGGATATGAATAGCGGCAAGAATTTTATCGAACTTGCCATTGAAGAAGATTTAGCCGAAGGCGGGCGTTTTCACGGAATGCAGGTGCACACCCGGTTTCCGCCCGAACCCAACGGTTATTTGCATATCGGGCATGCGAAAGCCATTTTCATCGATTTCGGAATGGCCCGGAAATATAATGGCCTCTGCAATCTTCGAATGGATGATACGAATCCCGTTAAGGAAGACAGCGAATATGTTGACGCCATCATGGAGGATATCCGATGGCTCGGCTACGATTGGAACGACCGGTTTTTCTACGGCTCGGATTATTTTGAGCAGACCTATGCGTTTGCTGTCGGTTTGATAAAAAACGGACTCGCTTACATCTGTAAGCTCAGCCCCGAGGAATTTAAAACATACCGCGGTGATCTTACAAATCCGGCCGTCAGCCCGTACCGTGACCGTCCTGTCGAAGAAAACCTGAGCTTGTTTTCAAGAATGCGGGCCGGGGAATTCCCGGAGGGCGCGATGACGCTGCGGGCGAAAATCGACCTGGCTTCCGGGAACTTCAATATGCGCGATCCCGTACTATACAGAATCAAGTATTTCTCCCATCATCGCACGGGCGACCAATGGTGCATTTACCCGATGTACGATTTCGCGCATCCGATTCAGGACGCGCTCGAGGGCATAACGCATTCGCTGTGCAGCCTGGAATACGAAGATCACCGGCCATTGTACGACTGGGTGATCCAAAACATCGATTATCCGGTGAAGCCGCGCCAGATAGAGTTTTCCCGCCTGAATATCAATTATACGGTGATGAGTAAACGCAAGCTCCGCCGACTGGTGGAGGACGGGCTGGTCAGCGGCTGGGACGATCCGCGCATGCCGACCATCTGCGGTTTGCGCAGAAGGGGCTACACGCCTGCCGCAATCCGGAATTTTTCCGAACGCAACGGCGTCTCGAAGGCCGCAAGTATCGTCGATTTTGCCTTCTTGGAGCATTGCCTGCGTGAGGATCTCAATGGCACCGCACAGCGCGCCATGGCGGTCCTGCGCCCTGTTAAGCTGACGATTACAAACTATCCGGACGGTTTTTCGGAGGTCTTTCCGGTAGAAAACAACCCCGAAAATCCCGATGCCGGCTTCAGAGAGGTCACTTTTTCCAAAAACCTCTGGATTGAGGCCGACGACTTTGAAGAAGAGCCCCCGAAAAAATATAATCGCCTGTACCCCGGTAATGAGGTAAGGCTGAAATCCGCTTATATTGTCAAATGCCTGGGCGCGGTGAAGGACGAAAACGGTAATGTAACAGAGGTTCTTGCCGAGTACGATCCGGAGTCACGGGGCGGTAACGCGTCAGACGGCAGAAAGATAAGGGGCACAATTCACTGGGTGGATGACGCAACGGCTGTTAACGCCGAGGTTCGCGTTTATGAAAACCTGTTCACCGACCCCGATCCCGACTCGGCGGAAAAGAATTTCCTTGAACTGATAAATCCCAATTCTCTGACGACGCTGAAAAACTGCAAGGTCGAAAAAAGCCTCCAAAACGCGGCATATCCGGCCTCTTACCAATTCCTGCGCCTCGGCTATTTTTGCGTGGACAACAAAGATTCAAAGCCCGGTGCTCCGGTCTTCAACCGCAGTGTCGCACTTAAAGACAGCTTCAAAAAATAGAATTAAGGCTGTGCGGTATAATGAATCGTAAGCTGCCGTACAGCCTTTATTGCGTCTGATCATAAGTGCGAATAAGAGCCCTGATTTCATTTTCGCTGAGCCGCTCTTCGTCTCTGACGTCTGTTTGCCCGATCAGTTTGACCCGCAATTCCCTTTTTGTCAGCCATTCGAGCTCCTTGTCCATTGTCGTCGCCGGATGCGGATAAACATCCCGGTCACCGATGGCTTCATCGACAACATATAAGTAACCTCCGGCGCTTCCGTTGTGCCGGAGGCGTCCGTCGTCTTCCATCAAAACGCAAAGCGGTTTATGAGAAAATACTCTTGCCAGATCCCTGTTGCGTGTAACCGTGCTTCCCTCCCGGAGCGATGTCAGCATAAACGGAGATCCGTGATACCATAAAACCGATTCTCTCATTTTTGCTCCTTTATGTTCTGAAGCGTGCTGCTTTATCCTCAGCCAGCGACACAAGCGGATAAAATTCGTTATAATGCTTTTGAATAAACAGCCCGCTTCGTTCTTTGTACAGCCTGGCGGCCAGCTTGTCCGCAATCGGAAGGACGATTCTTTCATGCGCGCATAAGACCGGCGAAACCTCGCCGATGCTGCCGGTCGCCTGCCGGTTTAAGCAACCGCAGTAATGGTTGCAGCGCGTTTTTATCGCACAATTCTCGCAGCCGGGTTTTTCCTTTTCGTTTAACCTGTACAGCCTTTCTCTGGCCAGTTGGTCAATTCCGTCAGATATGTTTCCGACGCAAAAGTTATCGTCACCCACAAATTGTACGCAGGGGTACAGTTTCCCGTCCGGTGAGACGGACAGCTGCTTTAAGCCAAGTTCACAGCGTTCATGACAGTAGGTTTTGTTGTTGATATGGCTGCTGATTTTTACCTCAAACGGGCTGAAATAGAATTTGTCCTCGGCTTTCGTTTTTCGGTAATACAGATCGGACAGCGCCTCGTACTGATGTTTAAGGGTACGCATATCGGCCTTTGTCCAGTCCGCGGCGTAATTAAGCGAGCATATCACATAGGAAAAACCCAGCTGAAACATAGCTTCGACCGATTTTGCATAATCGCAAAGCGTGTCCGGATTGACTGTCATCAAACATGGCGCATAGGGTTTTACGGCCAGAAGCTTTTTTGCCGCTTTGCATACCTGTTCATAGGTCCCATGGCCAGATGCATCGATTCTGTGGCTGTCATGGGCTTTTTGCGTGCCATCAACGGACAGGGCGATAAAAACACTTTCCTTTTCGGCAAATTCGAGAAACGCGTCGTCCAGCAAAAGGCCGTTTGTGGTGATCTTGAAGAAATATTTGCAGCCGTTTTGTTTTGACGCTTCGCGCGCATAGATAACTGTGTCGGCTATCAGCTGCCGCTTGAGCAGGGGTTCGCCGCCGAAAAAGATGATCCCGGCTTTTTTCGCCGTTTCGCCCGCAAGATCCACAATCTTTTTCGCGGTCTCAAGACTCATTTCGGCGCGTCCTTGCCTGACATAGCAATAACGACAGCGCAGATTGCACTCTTGTGTCAAATGAAGCGTAAAGTGCATTTTTGCCACCCCTCCGGTTCTATATCACGCCTTGAGCCTGAAGCCATTCGAGAAAACCCTGCACCTGGGCTTTGAGCCGTTCAATCGACTCGGCCTTTGATGCGGTTTCAGCCTCTTCAATCCTTTGCCGGAAGATCTCTCTCTGCTCATCTTCGCTGAGGCTTTCGTCGATATCCAGATCCGGCATGACGGTCACTGCAGGATCGTAAAAGACGGCAAGGCCTTCGTTTTCGGTCAATTTTTCTGCGGCGGCGCGAAAATCATACTCAGAAATTGAAAGACCTGTTTGTTCAAAAAGATCCCACGCGCTGTAATCCTCGATAGACAAAAACTCGATTCCGGTACTCAGGTCTACAGCCGAGTCGGTTTTCAGCGTGCCGGAAACCGTATCAAACCGAATAACGCCTTCAGCATCCGCTTTGCCTTTAGCGGGCAGCAGAGCGTTGTCCATTTTTAAGCCTTCGGTTACACCGATACCGACTTTTGAAAGCTCCGCTTTAATGATCACATACGCTTCCTCTTCCGATAAAAACTGCGGAGCCGTGATTGAAACGCAGCCAATTGTTCCTGTTCCCTCTCCGCCGTTAAATAAAGGGATATTTATGCCCGCAATCAGCTCAAGCGGCGACAAAGCGGGCAGTCCGGCAGTAACCATTGATTCGGGACTGCTTGAGACGGAGAGTGTCACAGTCGGAGAAAGCGATGTCTCCGCCGTGTTTTGCCGAGCGGAACAACCCGACAAACCCAGCGCAAGGGTGAAGGCCAGTATGCCGCTTTTAGCCGGAGAGCTCAGCCAGCGCTTCGGCCTGCAGTACAAAAGCAGTTCTTTCGTTTGTGCATCGTATTTGTCCGGATATCGCGGTCTCGGATGATGATGTACCGGTTGAATTTCCATGTTCAACGCCTCCCCCGATTATATAATGTCCACAGAACAAACACATTTGTTCTGTTGGACAAACACATTTGTTCTGTGGGACAAACACGTTTGCGAAACGCATTTGTCAGATGCATGGATTGTCTGCCTGCATGGATTTGCGGATACACGCCGCAAATCCGCGCAGGCATTATATAATACCCTGCGCGCCGAGCCACTCTATAAAATCCCTTACCTGTTCTTTGAGCTGTTCACAGGCCTTCTCTTTGGCTTCCCTGACCTCAGATTCCTCGGGCCGCAGCGAAGTGTATTCGACCGGATCATAAAAAACAGCAAGTTTTTCGTTATTCAGCAACCGATCGGCCGCATAACGCAGATGATAGGTTTTAACGGAACCCGCAGGCAGGAGGATGTCCCAGTCTTCAAAATCTTGCGAAGATACGAACTCGATTCCAATTTTATCGACTGTCGTCGCATCCGTTTCAAGCGTCCCCTTTGCCGTATCATACCATCTCCGATTTTCCTTTTTTACAGGAATATACGCGTTATTTAATGTCCTGCCGGAATCGAAGTCAAGACCTGCAGACTCAAGCTCCGATCGGATTACCTCCCGCGCCTCCTCTTCGGACAGGAACTGAGGCGATGCGACCGAATCACAGCCGAGGGACCCGGTGCCCTTGCCATGTTCAAACAGCGGTATTTTGTAGCTATGCGCAGAACAGGCGGAAAGACCTAATGCGATAACAGCGGTCAATGCGCCTTTTACCACCGGATGAAAATTCCAGCGTTTCGGCCTATAGCTCAGCAGCAAGCTGTCCGTATCGACCGTATATTTATCCGGATAACTTGGCATTGGAACATGTTTTACGGGTAAAACTTTCATATTCGTCTCCACAAAACCAGTATATTTTTACTTAACAGACGATTGCCGTTCAATTAAAGTTTCACGCAAAAAACGGCCGAACCTCCGATGAAATAGAATCCGCCGTTTTTTTATTGCATATGGCTTATGCTTCGTTTCTATGCGCACAATAACTGTTTATCATTCAGCGAAAAACAGCAGCATTAGCTATACTTGTTTTTTTCTATTTCTTTGACCTGCCCATATAAAAGTGCATAGCTGCGGTGCCTTGTTATGCCGATTTCCCCGGTATTTACCGCTTGTAAAACCGCGCAGCCTTCTTCTTTTATATGCGCACAGTCACGAAAACGGCAAAGGCCGATAAAAGGAGAAAACTCCCTGAATGCGTCGGGCAGCGCACGCAAGTCAAACACCTCGTCCTCTGATGCGTTAAAGGAAGCAAAGCCCGGTGTATCGGCTATCACCGCTCCGTTATCCAGCTTGTACATTTCAATATGCCTTGTCGTATGCTTTCCCCTGCCAAGTTTCCTGCTGACTTCCGCAGTAGCTAGCGCAATGCCGGGGTCCAGTGCATTGATTATACTGGATTTCCCGACACCGGAATTTCCGGTGAACGCACATATCTTTCCGGCTATGACGGCGGCAAGTCCGCTGATTCCAAAGCCTGTGACCGGGCTTACCCTGAGCGTTGTAAAGCCCGCTGAACGGTAAATGTCATACAGCTCTTCCGCCGGATCAAGGTCGTACTTATTTATGCAAATTATAGGCTCGCAGTTTTTCAGTTCGGCAACGGCCGCGACTCGGTCGATTAAAAAGGGATCGGTCACCGGGATTGCATTGGCGGCGATGATCACCATCATCTCCAAATTCGCCACCGGCGGTCTGAGAAACCAGTTTCTGCGCGGCAGAATTTCCATCAGCGTCCCTTTGCCATTACCTTCGGTTGTGATCAAAACACGGTCACCGACCAAAGGCGTTATACCGTCCAGCCTGAATTTCCCGCGCGCTCTGCATACAATCAAGCCCTCATCGGTTGCGGTGGTGTAAAATCCGCTCAAGGCCTTTATAATAATACCTTCAATCATCCTTCAACAGAGGGCGGGGCAATTGTTACATCGCCGCCGGGTTCTGTGGCGGTGGGATCTTCGGTATGCC
Source organism: Clostridiales bacterium (assembly GCA_012523085.1). Lineage (GTDB taxonomy): Bacteria > Bacillota > Clostridia > Oscillospirales > Oscillospiraceae > JAAYOP01. The sequence goes on along the minus strand of JAAYJC010000035.1, from coordinate 988 downwards.
CGCCCGGGTCAGTATTATCGGTCGGTTCGGGCGAATCCTCCGGCGTGGGTTCCGGCGTGGGTTCCGGTGTGGGTTCCGGCGTGGGTTCCGGGCCGAGGGATAAATCGAAATCGATTTTTGTATGCTCTGCAACCTCTGTACCGGCGGAGGTGCTTTGCCATACAACCGTTCCTTTCGGTTCATCGCTTTCAACCATTTTCACATCACCGGGCGTCAGGTTCATGCTTTCAAGCAAGGTTCTTGCATTGGCTTCCGTTCGCCCGGTCAGGTCCGGCACGTCGACACATTGAATCTCCGGGCCCGCGCTGACCGTAAACAATACGGGATCCCCCGGTTTTAATGCATCGCCCGCTTCGGGAACCGTGCTGATAATGTAACCTTCTGTTACATTATCAGAGGGCACAAAAGTGACGACAGGGTAAATTTCCATCCCTTTTAACTCAATTTCTGCCTGCCGGTATTCCTTGTTTACAACGTTCGGCATGATAATGATTTCACTGCCGCTGCTGACATCCAGATAGATGTCGATCTTGCCCTCTTTTTTGACGACCTTCCTGTCTTCTGTCGGGCTCTGGCTAATTATGAGCCCGAATTCATATTCGTCGCTCAACTTCCAGGACGGTATAAAGTTAAAAGTGCTTGTATAGGCGGTATTCGTGCTGACCTCCTCAAAGCTGCTGCCGACCCAGTTCGGTACATCCAGCGTTTCCGGTTTGTCAAACATTCCGCTGATGATATAATTCCATAGAAAGATGAATACACCGACAAAAAACAAAATAATCAGAAGAACGCCGGTCAGCGTCGATACCCGCCTTGACCCTCTTTTCTTTCTGATGTATTCCTCTTTGTCCATATCTCCTTTTCTGGAGACAGGTTTGACGGTATCGCAGCGTGCTTTGCTTCCCTTCATAAATTCGGACTGCTGTAATTCTTCGCTTTTCTTCTCCTCTGCAATCCCGTTCGCAGTTTAAGCAAGTTCGTTATACTC
>JAAYJC010000034.1 GCA_012523085.1 Clostridiales bacterium | reverse complement strand
TTTCTTCATCCTCATCAACATGAGGTGCGATTTCTTTAGTCGCAAAATCCCGAGCCAAGTCCTGTATCATTTCCATTTCTTCTGTGAATTTGAAATCCATTTATTGTTTCCTCCTTAAATAGTAGATATGCTTTCGAATTTTGACATATCTGGCGGTCAAGCTATGGTAGCAACGACCATACCTGTGGAAAGAACCGCTCCTTTTGATACATGAATCTTTTTGACTGTTCCGTCACGGGGTGCCACCAGTTCGTTTTCCATTTTCATAGCTTCAAAAATCAGCAAGGTCTGTCCGGCCTTTACCTTGTCTCCCTCGGATACGTTTACAGATAAAACAGTTCCTCCGAGAGGTGCAGTCACATCCTCTGCTCCTGCCGCGGGCGCTTTCGGAGCAGGCGCTTTGGGGGCAGGAGCTTTTGGTGCAGGCGCTGCTTTGGGTGCCGGGGCCGGTATGGGTGCAGGCGCTTCATTTTTTATGGCTTTCACCTGAGCTTCGCCGCCGGCTTCTTCAACAGCCACATCATAGGTTTTTCCGTTGACAGTAATCTTATAGTTTTTCATGTTATGTCTCCGTTTCATCGATTTTTCTTTATCTGCAGTTGCGCGTCATTGGATTTGCAGCAGGGATATCGGCGGTGATTTGATAAGAACCGCCTGAATTTCGTATGAGAGGGTGGGTTGCCTTACTTCCGGATTCCTGAACAGCCGCAGTTATCACAGCGATGGTTTCTTCGTCGAGCTCTCCCTTTTCCCTGGCATTTCGGCGCTCAAAAAAGCTTCTTGCAACCTGAGGAAACAATGCATAACTAAGCACATCCTCTTCTGATCGAGCAAGGTCTCCGATCTCTGCGGTCAGTTTCTCCATCTCGGGCTCAAGAAGGTCTGCCGGTCTGCAAACGATAACCTTGTCGTCTCCGATTACCTTCTTTTGCACATTTTTATCCACAGGACCGGGAAGCTGCCCGTATTCCCCGCGAAGCAGTGCCTTGGATTCTTTTGTTGCCATTTTGTAGCGTTCTCCGAACAGAACATTCATAACAGCCTGAGTTCCTACAATCTGGCTTGTGGGCGTAACAAGCGGAGGATAACCGAATTCCTTTCGAACCCTTGGTATCTCCTCCAGAACCGCGTAGTACTTGTCTTCAGCCTTTGCTTCTTTGAGTTGTGAGATCAGGTTTGAGAGCATTCCGCCCGGTACCTGGTATATCAGGGTGTTCGTATCAACCTGCAATACCTTCGGATCTATGATCCCCTCTGCAAAGAGACGGTCAGCGACAGATCTGAAATGCTTCGCTGCCTCACTGAGCTTTTCAAGGTCAAGATCTGTGTCTCTTTCATGGTCCTTCAAAGTGGCAACAAGCGGCTCGGTGGCCGGCTGAGCGGTTCCGTTACCCATGGGCGAGAGGGCGCAGTCTACAATATCAACGCCGGCTAATGCAGCCATGAGATTTACCATATCTCCGGTACCCGTTGTGTTGTGAGTATGAAGATGAATCGGTACTTTTATACGCTTTTTCAGCTTTGTTACAAGGCTCTGAGCTGCTATAGGAAGAAGGAGGTTTGCCATGTCCTTTATACAGATGACATCAGCTCCCATATCCTCCAGCTTCAAAGCGAGATCAACAAAGTACTGCTCGCTATGAATCGGGCTTATAGTATATGACATCGCAGGTTCACATAACCCGCCGTATTCCTTGACGCTTTTCATAGCCTGTTTGATGTTTCTTACATCATTGAGAGCATCAAATATACGAACGACATCTATTCCGTTTTCTATGGACTTTTTACAAAATTTATCCAGGACATCGTCGGAATAGTTTCTGTAGCCCAAGATATTCTGTCCGCGCAGCAGCATCTGCAGCTTTGTATTGGGCATCGCCTTTTTCAGTGTCCGCAGGCGCTCCCATGGGTCTTCATCTAAAAACCGCATACAGGAGTCGAAAGTTGCGCCTCCCCAGCACTCCAGCGACCAGTATCCTATACTGTCGAGTATGGCGCATGCCGGAAGCATATCTTCAGTTCTCATTCTGGTAGCAGCCTGAGACTGATGCGCATCTCTCAAAATTGTGTCGGTTATGAGCAGCGGTTTCTTATTTGTCTTGAAACCCGGTTTACCGCCTATCATTTTTTCACCTCGCAAAATATTATGTTGTTAGTTAAGATTCTCCCATTCACGGATAATCCTGGGCGTAAGCATTTGATGAAATGCGCATATACCCTTCGGATTCTGATACGCGGCTCCCGCAAATGCGCAGATATATTTCCTCAGATCATTCATATTGACAATTTCGTCTACAAAGCCCAGCTTAGCGCATGCGCCCGGACGGGAGTTGTCCGAATAACTCTTAATCAGGTCATTCATTTTGTCAATGACGGGCTGAATATCTCTTCCGGCGTCTTGTTCTTTTACCAGACGGCGCGCATACATAGCCGCTGCAGCCGTTTCACCGTGCATAACATAGATTTCCGTGGCTGCAGTTCCAAGACTGAATACGTTTGTATCATTTCCCTGAGGCCCGCCCATAACATAATGCGCAGCAGCAGTGCCCTTTCTCAGAGTTATCTCCATCTGAGGAACTTTGGCGTTCTGTATGCTGAAAATCAATGACTGACCTAAACCGAGAAGTTCCGCACACTCAGCCGGATCGCCCACATCTATTCCTGTGGTGTCCTGAAGCCAGATCATGGGAATTCTGTCCCTTGCACAGAGTGTAACAAACTCATTCATTTTAATAAGGCCTTGCCTGTAGAGCTTTCCGCCTACACCTGCGCTGTTTTCACGGTACTCGGGATAGTTTGGAATCATTCCCTGGAAGTTTGCTATAACGCCGCAAATAAGCCCGTTTACCTTGACCAGACCCGCGACAATTTCAGGACCGTAACCTTTTTTATATTCTGAAAACTCGCTGTTGTCGAACAAACAAGCCATAATCTTTCGGATATCATAAGCGCGGCGCTGGTTTATCGGAAGGTGGGTATATATGTCGGACTGCGGATAAATGGGTTCCGTTGGGTCGTCGACACGGAAAAAGTTCTCGTTATAGGCGGGAACAGTGTCCATATATTTTTTTATAGCTTCCAAAACGCCTTCTTCCTGAGTATATACCTCACGGAAAAAACCCGTTTCACCGAAATGGACTGATACCGAACCCGGAGGATCCTCCTGCTTGGCATTTTTGGTGGCGTCAATAAGAGTCTGAGCTGTTTCCTTGTCCACAAAACCCTTAGGATTCATCCCGCCTACAATACCTGCTCCGCCGACTGCCATATTGGCCTGTTCGTGGGCAATCAGAATTGTGGGGCTGATTGCGTGATATCCGCCGCCGGCCGGATTTGTTCCGTATATTCCGACAATAATGGGGATTCCGAGCTGCATAAGCTCGGAATGGCGGTAGAAAGGTGTCCCGCCCGTTACTCTGCCGGCGTAAACCTTTTCCTGCTCGTCGAGCTTAACACCGCTGCAATTGAGAACGTATACGAGCGGTATATTAAGCTGCTTAGCCATATCGGTAGCTCTTGTCAGCTTGATTGCTTGACCGGCAACCCAAGCTCCGGCGAGCTTTTTATTGTCAGAAGCGATTATAACCGCCCATTTGTCGTGTATTTTGCCCAGACCGGTAATGATACCTGTGCTCCCGTCTTTATTGTCACCCGGATTCAGCAGGCTGTTCATAGGGCACCACGAACCCTTATCCACCAGTAAATCCAAGCGCTGAAGAGCTGTCATTTGACCGGACTTATTAAGTGATTCGTCTGATCGACCTGATGCCAGAACGTCGGAAATTTCCTTCTGAAGTTCATCCTCGATTTTTTTCAGTTCAGCTTCGTTTTCCGCGTTTGGCGAGTCGAGTTGCGAACCGATATTAGGCATGTTTTTGAAATAGCCGGGCATGGAGTAGCCGAATGTACTCATGCTGTTCCCTCCTTTATATTTTACAAAAAATTGAATTATACAGATGCCCATATATTATAACTGAATCTTTTCAATTTGTATAGATAAATTTATTTTTATGGCTATGTTAATGAAAATTCAGTATAATTATTCAATTTTATAGTATTCTGCGCTGCAAACTGTATAACATT
>JAAYJC010000001.1 GCA_012523085.1 Clostridiales bacterium | reverse complement strand
CTTATTCACCTTTTCAAGCAACTCATAGTCGTTTTTGTTTATGGCGATTCCCATCTTTTCCAGTCTCATAATGTCTCCCGCCAGCATAAGTAAGTCTCCGCCTTCTATTTTGCTCATGGCCTCGATGGCAACGATTCGGTCGGTGATAACTGCGTCTACACGTCCGTTGATCAGTTCCATCATGGTGGCGTTATCGTCTTGATACAGCATCGCTTCTGCGCCCAGGTTCTCGGCGTCTTCAACAAAATTCGTACCGGTTGCCACCGCAATTTTCTTTCCTTCCATTTGACTGGGATCCGTTATTCCAGAGTCGCTGCGAACCACCAATTGGGCCCCTGAATAATAATAGGGTATCGTAAAATTAACAGCTTCTTTTCTTTCATCTGTAATGGCCATACTACCAAGAATTCCATCGTATCTTGCGTTTCTGAGGCCTTCAATCAGTCCGTCCCAGTCGCTTGTCACATAGTTGAGCTCAACACCCAGTCTTTCGGCAATTTCAGCCCCGGTATCGACATCAAAACCGACAACAGTTCCGTCTTCATCCATAAAATTAAAAGGGCGATATCCTCCACTTCCTACAACCGTTAGTTTACCGCTCTGTATAACTCTGTTCAAGCTGTTTTGGGTTTTGCCATTGTTGCACCCGACAGACAGCATCATCAAAAAAACAACGGCAGCCAATACTAAAATACTCTTCTTTTTCATTTCGTCTCCTTTTCATAATTAAGCTGGTTTTTGCTTAATCGTTTGAATGTTGACATATATGTCGGTCTTATTATACCATTTTTTGTATATTTCACAAATCGGCTGAGCCCGGATATTCCGGATCATATCGGAATTATACCCGCTGATAGGAGATTACCTCGGGTATATATAGATATCCTCTCACATTCTTTGCCATGCTCCCATATAACGACTGAACCTACAGGGGCGGTCCGAAACCGCCGAAATCCCCCTTTTGAATTTGACCTGCAGCACATGGTGAAAGGTCATTCCCCTCTGTCTTTGCTTTACAACGCTGGTTCTACATGGTAAAATAAACCGAATTATTCTGTCGCTTTTACTCATTAATAAAGCCGTTTTTGCGGCACTGGGAGGAAAACCATGATCAGAAAACTGATGAAAGCGCTGACGGAGAAAGATTATAAGGCAATGGCTGCGTGCTTTACGGAAAACTGCAAATATTTCGATTACTGCCCTTCTTTGAACGGTGAATCCAATTATTTCGTCTACGGCAGCGACTGTGTGGAAATGTTTTTCCGCAACAGGTTCACCTTCGATTATCTGGAAGTAGCCGACCCGCAATTTGAAAGCGACAATGCAGCGACGTATTTCGGCGCTTACAACGGACCGTATGTCTATGCCAGATTAACCATCGAGGCATACGGCATCGACGGTCTGATTCAAAAGGTACTGGTCACACCGGCTTGATCATAAGCCCCTATCCGTTAAATTTAATAGATTGCGGCTTATGGCCGACAGGAGGGTAAAGCATGGGAACCTATGTTGTGACCGGGGGCACGAAGGGCATCGGCGAACAGTGCGTCCGGTTTCTGCGTGAACAAAACCACGAGGTTATTAACATCGATATTGACGGCGGGGATATCACCGCCGATCTGGGGACAAAACCTGGGCGCGAAAAGGCCATTTTGTCTGTTTATGCGCAATGTCCGGCCGGACTTGACGGTCTTGTATCCAATGCCGGCATTGCCGGACTTCCGCAATTTCTGCCGTCCTATGTCCTCTCGGTCAATTACTTCGGCGCGGTCAAACTGATGGAGGGCCTTTACCCGCTTCTGCGCCGAAAAAAAGGCAACTGCGCTGTTACGGTGTCCGGATCAATCATTTATTTTAAACGCGGTAAATATACGATGGACAATCTGCTGGTCAATTGCGACGACGAAAATAGAATCTGCCGGTTCGCGGACACATTGGATAACAAAACGGTGGGCAATACCATGTACGTTTCAACGAAGCTCGCCTTGGTGCGCTGGGTGCGCCGGAATGCGCCCTCCTGGGCGGCGCATGGGGTTAACCTGAACGCCGTCGCGCCGGGCGCGGTGGAGACGACGATCATGGGCGATACCAAAAGCACAAAACCCGACGCCGTACTGATGGCGCTTCCGATGCCGACCGTATACAGCGGGGAAACAATGATGGCGCCGCGGGATATCGGGCACGCGCTCGCCTTTATGGTGTTGCCCGGGGCAAAGGGCATATCCGGCGCGCTTTTGTACTGCGACGGCGGAACCGAGACGCTGCTCTATCCGGACAAAATCTATTGACCCAATAACCAAAAGGAGTATTCGTCATGACCAATGACGGCAAGTTTCAAGGGACGGTATATTCATCCCTCTGCACCGGCCCGGCTCTCATTTCGCTGTCGGAAGAAGTGCTTGTTTTCGAGGATGCCGGATGGTACCATGCCATACCTTTCTCGGGCATCGACGCGTTTTACGTCCAAAACTACAAGCTGATTGTTGTCGCCGGACAGGAGCGTGTGGAAATCGCCCAAATGGGCAGAGACACGGATGTGCTTTATGCTAAGCTCTGGGATTCTTATAATGCGCGCACACTGAAGGCGTTTTTTGTTTCCGGGCAGCCGATGTTTGAAACACAGGGCGAATACGCGTATTCGGATGACGGCGGCGCAGCTCAGGGTATCGCAAAAATCAGCCTGTTTGACAATTGCCTTTGCCTGCTTCCCCCCTGCTCTGATGCCAGGCGTATTCCGCTGTGCTTTATGTCAAAGCCCGTTATTGAGCGCTTTATGATCACAATGACTTTGGATACCGGCGAAACCTATCAGGTCATGCGGTTAGGCAGCCATACACAGCGGCTGTTTGAGCTGATTTGTGACAATATCCAAAGAATACGGGAAAACGCGGTTGCGGCAGTAAAACGGCTGGACGGCACGCTTTCGGAATCAGGCGCGGCACAGTTGGCGCGGCTGATGCCCGACGGCGCGGCAGCGCAGCTCGACCGGCTTTACGGTATCGCGCCGTCCTTTGTCAGCGCCTGTCAAAGGGAGATTTCAAACAGCCGTGCGGCGGATACATTTATGTATTTCAGGGAAATCTGCGGTCCGGATGAACTTTATGCGGGCATTAAAACAGACCTTTCCCGGACCGATGCGGAAGCGGCGATATGGGTTGTTGCCATAAAAACAGCAAAAGGCATCGGAACGGCGGCCGTTGAACTTGCGCTTTCGGAGGAAAGCGCCGCCGCTACCTATCTTTACCGTTTTTCCGGTGACAAGGACGCTTTTTTTATGAAGCTGAACCATGCGATGGAGGCCATCAGCTTTCACCGTGAAGTCATTTCTTTGCCGGAGCGGGAATTGAGCCATAAAGACAACGATTTATATGCGATGGCGGTTAAACGCACAGGCTCGCTTCGTTTCCTCAGAAAATGCTTTAACGGCAGAGCCATCCACAGAACACCGGAATCCTGGCAAAGCACCATAAGCGAAAAACTATCCGGCGCTTAGCACATGGACGGTTCTTGCGTTTTCATGGAAGGGTGTGAGATTAATGAGTTTTACTATTT
>JAAYJC010000033.1 GCA_012523085.1 Clostridiales bacterium | reverse complement strand
CCTGCATCGGCTGCAAGTTATGTGAAAAAGACTGTCCCTCACATGCTATCGTTGTTTCTTCTGAGGATAATAAGGCTGAGATAAACACCGCATTGTGCCTTCAATGCACAAGTTGTCGTCAGGTTTGCCCCAAAAACGCCATTCACTACGGTAGGAACGTGTGATAAGACATTACTTGTTGTAATTACAACAAGTAATGGTAACTCGTTATGATATAATAGAGATCACTGCAAAGAATATAAAAACAGGAGGTATACCGCAATGGTTGAACAGATATTTAAATTATCAAAGGGTAATGACAAAGCTGTAGAGAAGATCATCTTTGATGAAAATGTACACTATCTGCATATGGTGTTTAACAAAAGCGAGGGCTTGCCTGAGCATTTTTCCAATTCAAACGTATACATGACTGTCGTTCGCGGAATCCTCTCCATTGGCTTGGACGAACAGGACATACATGAATATGAATCCGGCACTCTTCTAAAGATTCCATTCCAAACAAAAATGAATGTTAAGAATCTGCATGATGAAACCTTGGAGTTAATTGTTGTGAAGGCTCCCGCCCCAAAAAATTGAGAGTAAAGAATTGGAAGCACGAAAAATAGTATTGCAGAGTACGGCTTTATTTACGTATCAAGGGTGTTCACCCCTACACACGGAACAAACGGGAAACAGTAGGGGTGTTCATCCAACAAACGGGAATAAGGCTACCGGGTGCATTTTGTATCAAACTCGTGTTCTCCACCAAATAAGGTAGCAGATTTTGATAGAAATCTGCTACCTTATTTCAATACCGAAAAGCCTTGATTTCGCTATTTTCGGACTCTCGTTCTTGATATTTATTTACTTGGGATGGAATAAACAGTATTATATAGCTAAAGCATTTTGTGATGTTAGTGAGTTAAATATTAATTTGTTGCTCATTGTCGCATTGCAACTCACAAGAGCGTGTTGCGCTTGCCGGTTGCTTGATTTTAAAGAGTAAGTCTCCTAATATGGAACCATCAAAACGTCAAAACAAAGAAGGAGACTGGTGTTATGCTAAATGAAAACCTTGTAAGAGTAAGAAAAGAGCGAGGTCTTACGCAGGAAGCTTTGGCTGTGAAGCTAAATGTTGTAAGACAAACCATATCAAAATGGGAAAAAGGAGCCGCAGTTCCAGATGCGGATACTCTATGCAGAATCGCAGATGCATTAGATGTGTCAGTTTCTGTCCTTTTGGGTGATTCGGAACGTGAAGATAAGCTGGACACAGCTTCAATTGCAAAATCACTGGCACATATTAATGAACAGCTTGCAATTAGAAATCGACGTGCCGCAAATATTTGGAAGGCATTATTCTGTATTTTGCTCATTGCTTTTGGCATATATATTGGACAAACTCGTTTTGGAAATAATGAGGATGTATCGGATGCTTTGTTGCCGGATAATATAGAAGTATCAAATGTCCGTTTTAATGGTAACACTAAAGAACTGTTCTGTTCCTTTGTTCCAAGCAATGGAAATGATGATATTACCTATATTGTAACCATAGATAGTCACGATAAAAGCTTTCCGGGTGCGAATGCTATTGCACAATACGAAAATGGGATTTGTACGTCAACATTTGATAAAAACAAACTATCGGAATTCACAGCAGAATATAGTGTGGTGCTAAATATCAAATGCAAAGGCGAAGTTCGAAATCTGACGCTGGTAGAAGTATTTAGTTTCCGGGGAAATGGTTATTCATGGCGATCGAAATGGGATTGAACATGGCGCAGTCATAAGCGAAACCGCAGACCAGGTTTTGCAGTGTTATATTTCAGCTTGATCGCACAATGCACTGTCAGCCAAAGTGTAAAGGTTTGCTTTGCACCCACGCACCCTCATTTGCACCCATGGGTATCAGTTTGCACCCATGACCTTGCATTTGCACCCATAGGCTGAAATTCTATCAATATATGATGTCCGTTCCAAAAAAGGTAGTAGATTTTGATAAAAACCTGCTACCTTTTTTCAATGCCGAAAAGCCTTGATTTCGCTGTTTTGGACTCTTCTTGATGGTTATTCACTTGGGCCGGAATTGTGGTATATTAAAGAATAAAGCACTTGAAATGTTGAACAGTAAATTCTAATTTATTGCGTAGGTAATGATTATGAAAAAGTTAATAGCAACGGTACTTTGTCTTGTACTTGTGCTCTCAATGGTAGGGTGTGGAGGCAAGCAGGAAGAAAAAAGGGAGATTTGTGGAGGTTTGAAAAGTGAACATTGAAACTTTTAGAAAATATATGACAGCAGAAATACTGATGGGACCTAATAGTGTAAGAATTTTGGAAGAACTGTTGAACAAGCACCCCTTAAGTCTTTCCGATACTGATATTATCCTTGATTTGGGTTGTGGAAAAGGATTGACAAGTTTTGTTCTTTCCAAAGAGACGGCAGCAAAAGTATACGCCAGTGACCTTTGGATTCCAGCGGATGATAATAAAAAACGCTTCGTGGAATGGGGTATTGAAAATCAAGTAGTTCCTTTTTGCGAGGATGCAAATGAATTACATTTTGATAAAAAACTGTTTCGGGCATTGGTAAGTGTAGATGCATACCATTATTTTGCAACAAAGAACGGTTTCTTTGCTGAAAAGATTCTGCCTTTTCTCAAAGACAAGGCAACGGTGTTGATTGGCATTCCAGGGATAAAGACTGCCTACACTGGTCGCTCTGAAGAACTTCTTGTCGAATGGTTAGGAGATGAGGCCTATATGTTCCAAAGCACAACAACATGGAAAGAAATTATCGGCAATTCCGATAGGATTGAGTCTGTTGTAACATGGGAAATGGAATGCTTTGACTCTGCTTGGAACGAATGGTTTGATACTGAGCATAAGTATGCCATAGGCGATAAACAGTTTTTCGATACACACATTAAGCCGTATACCTGCTTTGTTGGTATCTGCATCAAGATAAAATAAATTGACAAATTTCGTTTGTGGAGATGCTTTTATGGAATGGTTTAATGTATTTGGATAAGAATTCCAATTTGCCGAATTTCAGTTTAATCGCATAATGCACTGTCAGCATAGTGTAAAGGTTTGCTTTGAACCCACGCACCCTCATTTGCACCCATAGGCAGCAATTTGCACCCACGACCTTTAATTTGCACCCATTGACTGATATTCTGTCAATATATGATTTCTTTGCCAAAAAAACGACGATTCCTCTCGGCATAGTCGTTTTTTTGTATTTTTCACTTTTCATTCTTTACTAAGCCATGTGAGTTCTCGCGATTTACTCTGCTTGATATTGCATGATAGTGTCGGTAGTGGTATATGACAACAAAAGTAAAGCCTCTATTTCACCGGTTATCGAGCCGTTGTACTGAAAATTATGGCATATCCACTAGACAGCCGTAGCATTTGACGGGAATAAGCAAAGCAATCATCTTAAAACCATAAACCGTGAGAACCGTCCCCACGGTTTTATAAAGCTATCAACGAGAGGAAGGCTCGAGGTAACTAAAAAAGATAAAGGGGGAATTGGATGTGTAAAAAGTAAAGTGCCCTGTTTGTGGTCGATACGAGTTTGATGGGCCTAACGACTTCGATGTGTGCCCGATATGCGAATGGGAAAACGACGGCGTGCAGTATGATGACCCAGACTATGAAGGTGGGGCAAACAAGGTTAGCCTCAATCAGGCAAAGAAAGAGTGGTTTGAGGCCGACCCGAAATCATAGAGGTACAGTTATAAATGTTTGCATATGCGCCAGATACAGCAGCAATAATTAAAGTGAAACCAGTATTGAGCAACAGTTAAAGGTTTTCTATGAGCAATATAAAAGAAATAACTACACTGTTGTTTCTGAATATTGGTACGAAGCTGCAAGCAGGCGTACTGATTTAGGCCGCAGTCTCAAAAGATGATGAAAGACAGCAAACGCAACTTGTTTCAAGAGGTTGTTATTTATAGTGTCTTTATAATGTCGATATGTACGTCATCGTTCAGATAATTACAGTCAATTCATACCATTAATCTATTGATATGCCTTATATAGCATGATATGATGTGCTTACTGTGATATTGAAAAGGGGATTATATATGGGAAAGGCTAATCGCAAATTTAAAACACTTGCTCAGTACAAGGCACCCTTTAATTATGAGCTGTCCGGCAAGCATTTTCATATTTTCCTGGATAACGGGAGTGAGTATTCTCTGTTTTTCCTTGACGGTGAGAATCTGCAGTATGCGAAAAAAGGCGAGAACTACATATGGGACTCTTATGAGTGCATGAAGGGCGACGATACAACATATTTTGTGCATGTGAAGCCGCTTGAGTTTGAAGGCAAAGTTAACCATAACTGGATAATTGATACCGCGCAGAATCTTGTCACACTGGTTATAACCGAAGAAGGCGTTATTCCGGCCTCGGAACGGCTTATCCGCGTCACACCGATTTTCGGAGCGATTAAGGTGCAGGGCCGTAAGCTGAACGAAAACCGGCACACCTTCTCCGACAGGATGGTAGGCAAGCATATCTACTGGTACTATAATCCGGGTTTTTCGATTCAACATATTTATCACAAACCCACGCTTTACCGCCTGCCGCACTACGATGTGGAAGGTACGAAAAAGAAATATGAAGCGGAGACGGACCCTGAGGAGCGAGCAAGACTTGCAGCTATGCTTGACCGTTTTGAACGTACAAAGGAAACCTATCCCTTTTGCGAGGAACCTTGCTTCCATATCACGATAAACGAGAGCTTGAACCTGTTTTGCTTCGTTGAGGAAAATGAGACGCTTATGGACCCGCTCAAGGCAATCGGCGGCGGCGGTCTTCTTTTGCTTCAGGATATAGAACGCTTAACAGACATCGGCCTTGGCTTCAGCCTTGGTGAGGCCTACATGCTATCTGCCTTCGGCGTGGAGAATGAAGACGGCGATGAGGTTGACAGCCTTATCGCTCCGTATGACCAAACAAAGCTTGAAACTATACCCTGTATTTATACAATTGACTTATAAGATAACTGAATCTAAAGCTTACTTAATAGAAGTAATTGGAATAAACTCAAACATTCTTCTGGTTGTTCGTCACAAAGAAACAATGCATATGTTATTCGAATTGGGCAGATATGCATACTTTTAACTGTGCTTCGATAGATACATCATAATCCCATAAAAGCCGGTTTAGGAAAGACAACTTCAGAATTGCGGTATTGCATGCTGTCTGCCGTTTTGAAATCAGAGAAGGAATAAAGAAAAATACGCATCTCTGCGCTCAAAAATAGAAGGTTTATCAATGAGGCAGCCCGATCGATTAACAGGCATTATCAGGTTAATAATACTGAGAGTGAAACAGCGAGAACTGTCCCCGAGGTTTATAAAGCGGAATAAACAATATTTCGGATGCGCGGGTGTATGTATTCTTCCTGATTTGGCATAGTGTTGTGCCCATAAACAATAGTGATCTGCTTAGCGGGATCCATAACAACATATGTGCCAAAGCCGCCGGTCCAGCCGAATTCACCAATACTTGTGTTACTACCCGCTGCAGGATTCATGCGCGTGCGCAGGCCAAGACCATACCCATAGCCAGCTAAGTAGGCATTTTCAAAATCTTTGATTGCCTGCGGATTCAACCGATTCATCGCCATCAAACGAATGGTGTTTTCGTTCAAAAGACGTACGCCGTTATACTCGCCTGTAGTCATTGCAATGGCAAAATGGCTGTAATCTTCTAAGGTGCCATAAAGACCGCCACACGCGGATTCAAATGTCTTGGTGAAGAAAAATGACGGTAATTGTCCGGGCGTACGTTTATCGCCCATTAGATTGTAGAGCACAGCTATTCGTTTTGTCTTCTCTTCAGGTACAAAAAAGTGCGTATCCGGCATATTTAGTGGCCCAAAGATGTTTTCCTGCAGATACTGACCGAATGTCATGCCTGTGATTACTTCCAAAATGGCAGCTAAAATATCATGGCTCTGGCCATAAAAAAAGTGCTCGCCCGGATCAAAAGCAGCCGGTATTTCACCGACAGCCTTAGCGAATTCTTGAAGGGTATGCTTACCCTCTTCTTCTAATTTGCGGCAGGCTATTGTAATTGCTTTACTGTTAAGATTTTCCCAGTCCCATGAAACGGTAAGGCCGCTGGTCATATCAAACATGTGGCCGACTGTGACTTTGCTTTTCGCAGGAGCGGCAGTGATATTGCCCCGACCATCCACCTTAAATACCTTCTGATCTTTATATGATGGAATGAATTTGCTTACCGGGTCTGTTAGCAGAAACTCCCCCTGCTCGTAAAGCTGCATGACGGCCGCAACAGCTATGCATTTTGTCATTGATGCCAATTGCAGAATCGTTCTGGAATTAAACTGAATTCCGTTTTCTAAATCAGCATAACCGAGGTAACGTTCATAAACTGGTGCGCTGCCATGAAATACCTTCAAACCTACTCCGGGAGGGCCTTCTTTGATAAAATCCTCTAAAAGCCGATCTAAACACGATAGATTACCCATAGCTACACCTCATATATGAATTTTTCAATATTATAGCACACAAAAACTCACCTGTCATAAACACATAGGGACGGATCTTTTGTGTTCTGCTATTCACGCGCTATCACAAAACTTATTCCCGTCAGTCTTGATATCTGATGAATAGATAAACCGTATTCTTTCAGCATCGATATGCTATGTTAAGGCATACTGTATGGGGAGAGTCAGGAGGCTTCTTAAATCTTTCAACCTTTTTTCATCTGTCTTATAAGCAGCACTACCGACAAAACCACCGAAGACAAGCATTGCGAATCGGTTCATCGAGAAATGACAAAGCCTTATTTTTTATCTCATCCGGAACACCATAGGCAGCCTCGGCAATGCTGCCGGTTATAGCGGCAAGGGTGTCGCTGTCACCACCAAGGGAGATTGCGTTACGAATGGCATCCTCAAAGTCCGTGCTTTCGAGGAAAGCAGTAATTGCCTGCGGCACCGTCCCCTGGCAGCTGACATCAAAACGATAGGTGGGACGAATGTCATCAAGGCTACGGGTCATGTCATAACCAAACAAGAGGGGAACATCTTCACGGATTTTATTCTTTGCATCGTTTAATCCATAAGCATAAGCCATCATCATGCAGTAGGCAGTCGCTTCCGCGCCTTTTATGCCCTCAGGGTGATTGTGGGTGACACCTGCTGAAATAGCCGCCAATTGCCTTGCCTGAACAATACTGTCTTCAGGTCGGTCATAGGGGCGCCGGCTTTTGAATGCATATTCCGCACAGGGCGAAACCCGCATCGCTGAACCGTTGCCCCAACTGTTGTAGGGCTTGCGATCCTCAGATTGAATCCAGCTTCCAAAACTGCCCCCGTATCCGGCATTAGGGTATAGCCGTCCCCATTTCTTATATGCTTCAATAAAATTGTCAGCTTTGCCGCCATTCATTAAAGCTTCGGAAACCGCAACAGTCATTACGGTATCGTCTGTAAAAAAGCAGTCGTCCCGGAACAGTGGGAAGTCTTTTGTTTTTATATTGTGCCACTCATAGACTGAACCAACGATGTCGCCTATAATCGCTCCAAACATTATTTCAAGCCTCCTCGCCGTTTTACATCCTTGCGGATTTCTTCAAAGCAAACTTCCTTGATCGTGCCTGTCTCTCTAAAATCAGCCGCTGCAGCGCTCATCATCTTAAAACTCAACTCGGTACCTTCGCTGTCGGCAAGATAGTCAACCGCTCTGTCCCGAGCGATTCCAAATCGCCCCGCTGTCTGAACAGCATCGATGTTTGCACCAAGAAAGATAAATTCCCAGTTGTATTTTGTCTTTTTCTGCTCAATCTGCGCCTTGATCTTTTCGGCAGAGTACTCACGGCTGGCGTTTTCCTCGCCGTCCGTGATGATTACAAACATTACGTTTTCGGCGCGGTAGTCTTCTGCGGTATGCTTCTGCGCATTGCTGATTTTATTTATTGTCCTGCCAATTGCATCGAGTAATGCGGTCGAGCCGCCAACTTGATATTCCTTCTTTGTCATAATGCTTACCGCCTTAATGTCGATGCGGTCATGCAGCAGTTTCCAGTTATGGTCGAACAAAACCGTCGTGATGCGGCATTCGCCATCGATCGCCTGTTGTTTAGCAAGCATTGCGTTATATCCGCCGATTGTATCAGCTTCAAGCCCGCTCATCGATCCGCTTTTGTCTAAAATAAATACCAGTTCCGTTAATCCTTTTTTCATTACAGTGTTCTCCTTAAGCTTTATGATGACTTAAGGATATCGTTTTTAATATGATGCAGGGTCGCTTGAAGAGCGACAAATTACTTCTGAAGGGTAAAGCTCCCCCATGTTTATAGAACATTATTTAATCATCTCAACCTCCCAACAGCGGCTGATCATATTTAAACAACACCTCATTTATCTCAAAAACGTTGTATTTCCCGTTTGCAATAAAATACTCAACGATAACATCGAACTTGACTGCGTGAGATAGCGCATAACCCGCCCGTTCCAGGAGGTCGTCGGTTTCGTCAAGTGACAATTCCAACGCTACAGCAAGGGCAATCGCAGTACGCTTGCTTGGCATATAGCTTTTATTGCTCCTAATCTTGGAGAACAATCTGCGATCAAGGTTAGCACGTTTGTAAACCGCAACATCTGTCATATCTTTGGCATCAATCAGACGCATGAGCATCTGAGAGAAAGGCTCGTCAAGTTTGCCGAACAAGCCATCTGTTCCCTTGCTGACAGTTGAGGTTTCCATTTGAGCGATGCAGCCGGTGGTGTGAAAAACCATGTCTGACTTTTCGAGAGCTTCCCATTCGGTATCGAGCCGTTCACGCCGCCTTGTTATGAACTTCTTTGTGTAGTGCTCATCTATGTAGCTTGCTACCTGGCCATATAGCTTCTTGCTTGCGGCAAACGCCGCCTTGTCGAACACAACGAGGTATACATTTAAATCATGGTCAGCAAGGAAATCTTGAATTGTTAGAGATGCCACAGATAAAGCATCACTTTTCGGATAGCCGTAAATACCGCTTGATATCAGCGGGAATGCGACACTGTCGCACTTATTTTCCACGGCTCGTTTGAGACTGTTCAGGTAACATGATCGCAGTTGTCCCGATTCGCCGCCTTTGCCGCCACGATATTCGGGACCGGCTGTATGTATAACATATTTTGCAGGAAGCCTAAACCCCGGGGTAATGACAGCATCACCTGTCTGAATCGGCGCGAGTTTGGTACAAGCGTCTTGCATATCTGAAATACCCGCTGCTTTGAATATCGCTCCGCAAACACCGCCGCCCATAACAAGATCTGTGTTTGCCGCGTTAACAATTGCGTCAACTTTCATTTTAGTGATGTCCTGCCGAATAAGAGTAAAGGGCATTAAGATTCACCTCCGACGGCATTTTATATCTCCATCTTATCCGTTCATAATGCGTTTATTTTCGCCGGGTTCGGTTCGTCTGCCATGGCTGCATTTTATTTGGTTTACCGCACAGAAAATACTTTAATAAATCCGCAAAATCAAAGTCGTCTTGAATATCGCTCACATTTTTAAACACAACTAAATGGTAACAAACGGCTTTTGCAAAAGTCAAGTTTTATTTAATAAGAGAATCGGTTTGTATCGGCTGCTTTGTTGCGCAAATCATTGTATTTATTATATTTCACATAGTATATTAATAAAAAGTTGTTTTAACTTGAAAAGCGAATCTTCGCGCGAATCTTCGCTTTGCGTACTAAACGCAGCACCCGTTTGCTGGAAGCATCTGCCCCGGTAACTGCGGCAGATTCAGCGCAGGGCATCAAAGAGCAGGTATTCCTGTGGAAACTTACAATAAATTGACTTTATTCTTTGATTACATTGACATTTATTTTAAATAAATATAAAATTCCAATGTAAGAAATATTTGCAAAAAACAAGCAGTTTATATTTTTTGAGGAGGTCGAGCAATGGCGACATGGCATGAGTATCTTATTAATGAAGGTCGTCCCCCGGAATGGCCTTATCCGATTCGTTTCGGACAGGAGCAGGAGATAGATACCGATGTTCTGGTAATTGGCGGCGGTATCGCGGGCTGTTGGGCCGCTATCAGCGCGGCGCGGCAGGGTGTGCGGGTCGCGCTGCTTGAAAAAGGCGACGTCTCGCGCAGCGGCTCAGGCGGACCCGGCTGCGATCACTGGTGCAACGCACCGGCCAATCCCCTCTCGCGGGTGGATCCGGACGAGTGGGCATTGCGTATGGCTGACCATCCGTACTCCAATGGCATAGGGCTTCAGATCCAGTGCAGGGAGGATTATGACACACTCCTTGAAATGGAGCAGATGGGTGGAAAGATCCGCGACACCGAAGATGAGTATGTCGGTGCGGAAGGCCGCGACGACGAAACAAAGTTCATGATTTCCCCCCGCTATGGAGTCAGCCCCAGTTATGCGCCTGATCCCCATATAGGAGAGCCGGGCTTCAATCCGCCGGAAAAGCGTAACAACGTCGTCATCCGTGTCTGGGGCAGCACGTTTAAGCCCCTTCTCAAAAAGGAATGCAAACGGCTCGGCGTGCAGATATTCGACCGTGTTATGGGAACCAGCCTGCTGAACGAAAACGGCGTGCAGGGTGCGCGCGTGGTAGGGGCCACCGGTCTGAACAGCCGTACCGGCGAATTTCTGATTTTCCGCGCAAAGGCCGTTATTCTCGCAGCCTCGGGTGCAGGTTCCATGTGGCTTATGAGCATGGAACACGGCGGCTACTCTAACATGCATTCGCGCAATGACAGCGGCGACGGAACGGCTATGGCGTGGAAAGCAGGTGCATCTCTTACTATGATGGAGAGAACCGGGACCATAGGCATCGCCACCGGCCTGAAGCATAAATGGTACACCGGCGCGGGAGACGCAAGCTACGAAAACGTCCCGATCGTTGACGCAAAGGGGCGCAGGCTTCCCTATCCGATACAAGGCTGGGAGGATGCCGGCGCAATGTCTCCGACTGCAGAAACCACGGAAAAAATCCATGAAGCGATTTTAAACGGAGAATATGAGCTGCCGTTTTACGGCGACTTCCCGGCAATGTCGGAGGTCGAGCGGCGCACTACCTGGAATCTGATGCTGGGCGAGGAATCCACCACCAAAATACTCGTCAACACCATGAAAGATGGCGGCTTTGACCTCGGCCGCGATCAGCTGTTGTCCTACAAATTCATCGAAGGACAAAGCTTGCCGCAATGGCGCGACGCCGGGTACGGCGGCGGTCTGTTGGTAGACTGGAACTTGAAAACAACGGTTGACGGGCTGTATGCCGCCGGAACGCAGACGTTCTCACCGGAAGATCACAGCTACTGCGCCGCCACGGGACGTTACGCGGGACGCAAGGCCGCCGCTTACATAAAAGAAGTCGGTGAAGGCCAGATAAGCCGTGACCAGATTGAAAAAGAAAAGAACCGTATTTTCGCGCCGACAAAACGCACCGGCGGCATTGAATGGAAAGAGCTGCACAACGGCCTAACCCGTGCCATGCAGTATTTCGTAAGTGAGTTCAAAACCGAGCGGCTGCTTAAAATGGGACTCGAAGAGATTGAAAGAATAGAAGCTGAAGCGGTACCGCAGCTGTTTGCCCTTGACCCGCACAAGCTGATGCGCTCGATTGAGGATCTCAGCATGATCGAATACGCGAAGATCATTATCCATGCTATGCTTGCGCGCAAAGCCAGTAGTGCTGCGCTGGGCCTCAAGCGCATTGATTATCCTGAGATGGACCCGCCCGAATGGGATAAGTACCTGACGCTCAAGCTGGTCAATGACCAGATACAGTTCGGCGAGCTTCCGCAGCGCTTCTGGGGAGACATGAAGCAGCAGTACGAGGCGCATAACAAGGATTATACCGGCGTATACACGCCAAATAAATAAATTTGAGAATGGAGGAGAAACGGTGTCTGAGCAGAAAGTATTTGCGATTCCCAATGTTCAAACCCCCAGTATGCCGGTGATAATTAATCCGGATGCCTGTATCGGGTGCAATAAGTGCGTGGAGATATGTCCTATCGACGTTTTTATCCCGAATCCGAAAAAAGGAGGGCCACCGATCATCCTGCACGCGGAGGAATGCTGGTACTGCGGCTGCTGCGCCTGTGACTGTCCTACTCCCGGCGCGATGACGTTTAACTGGCCGCTGCCGTTAAAGCCCCGCTGGAGGAACAAGGAGACCGGAGCGGTAAGTCAATTGTAACCTAATACTGTTTACCATTAAAATGCATATTATGTTAAAAAGGCCATGTGGACGCCAAAGTGCCCACATGGCCATAATATTGATATTCAATTTAATGGGAGAACGGTATTATGTAAGAAATCATCAACTTGATATAATGTGTAGTGGATTTGCGGTTCACAAATGACTGTTTATTTGGTATAATAACCGTGTTATGATAAATATACCGGAAATTTGTACGGTGTTTTCTCTATACTGCATTCGACGTATCATCTGTTGGACTATTTACTTATATTGTCGAAAAATTAGTAATAGCATTAAGCGTCAAGTGAAAGGAAGAATTCTATGTATACCTTTAAACCAATTACGGAGCGCATTGAAAGAATGCGCGATAAGGTTCGTGACAGAGTTATCGTTGCGGACGCGGAAAAGGCTCGCATAAAGCTGGAAGCTACGCGGAAATAT
>JAAYJC010000032.1 GCA_012523085.1 Clostridiales bacterium | reverse complement strand
TTATAACGAATGTATACGGGATAACTCAAGTCGAGTTAAGGTACAGACCGGGTATAGTTTTGGTATAGGACGGTCTTTTTGTCATGTGCGTTTAACACAGGTCGTTATAACTGCTCTATATGTTATCTGATATTTTCCATGCGCAACCCGACCGTAACGGCGTTTTGGTGTATAAAATTTAATACCGTCAGATAGTATCCTTCGTCATCTACCGGCTCCTCTTATACCTATCCTGAAACAAGTGCCCGGTCCGCCCACGCTTAATTATACCAATATAAAACCGCGCACCGATTTGTTTGATTACCTATCTAGCGTAGATAATTTCCCATTATGTAGTCTGCCATGAGCTTAAAGCCGCTTTTCTCTTTACATTCTTTGACTCCCAGCAGATATTTTACATGGTCTTCCTCATCCTCGAAAACCGTATGTCCGTTTATGCCTCTGAGCAAGACATGATAGATTCCGCGCTCACTTTTTTGCCTTACTTGTCTTGGCATAAAAGACCACTCCCTCATCCATGGGCTGGCATAGATGAGGGAGTTTGTCAACACAGAAGAACCGTCAGACTGTGTTCTGTTTGCGGTACATTATAGTAAAGTTAGTCAGCGCTGCCTTCGGAAATTCCCAGACGGCGGTAAAGAATTTCAATCATTTCACGAAAGGTTATGTTTGCCGAGTTCGGTCCGACAAATTCCAACGCACTGATAAAGCCGGACGTGTAAAACTCCGCCATCAGATCCATCTCTATGGATGTCTCCCGGAAGTATTTGGGAAAATAGGCCCGAATGTATGTGATAAAATGCCTACGGAGCTTGTAGTGAAATTGTGGATCCCCGTACTGCCCAAACAAAACGGGCAGATATTTGCTGTGCAGCGAAAAGGTTGCTTCCGACACAGCCACCAAGTCATCCACATCGGGGCAGATTTGCCCCGGACGAAAGCGCTGCAGAACGGAAAGATAGGCTTCGTCGGTTTGCCTCAGAATGTCGTCTTCCACTTGCTCCAGAACATCGTTTACATCAGAAAAGTAATAGTAGAAGGTATTTCGGCTATAGCCAGCTAACGAAGTTATTTCCTTGACCGTAATTTTTTCAAGCGGCTTCTTTTCGTAAAGACTCCAAAAAGCTGTCTTGATATTTTCTTTTGTCAGTTCAGCATTCTGCATCTCATCACCCCTATTCGTCATTTTATTGACTATGAGCCGTGGCTGTATCCAGTACATCACATCCCCGATGATTACAGGTTTTCCATTGACAGTAGCTCTATTACTATCAATTCGGTTATGCCCTCCTCACTGAGCATGAGTGCTGCAACTCCCGTTTTTACGTAAGCTTCCTCGTTTTGCGCTTCTCATATTTGTCATTTTTTTGCTATGCGCTATGCTTTTTATCATTGTATATGACATACCCGAACTTTTCAACATGCCTGTTTAATGTCCGTCTTGCGAAACGCATCTGCATTGATTGTCTGCCTGAATGGATTTGCGGTTACACGACGCAACTCCATGGCATTATTTGAACACTTCTAAAAATCTGTCTATATACCGTAATGCTTTATAGTGGTACATTGAGTGTTAGAGAAATATTTTGACAGACATAAGTCAAGAGAAAGGATGAGTACTTATGAAAAAAGCATTTGCCCTTATGCTGTCGGTTTTCTTTGTGTTGGCGCTCCTTGCCGGCTGTGCAGGCAGCGGAAACGTACAAACCAATAATAGTGGTACTGCCGCACAGGAAACGACTACGCAGCCGGAAAACACAGCCGGTTCCGGCGGCGCTTCCGAACCCGAACCGACGGAAAACAGTCCTTATCACCTTGCTGCGGGTAAGTATGAGACGGATGCAAATGGAATCCCGCTCGCACTGTATGAATATGAAAGCCCTCTGACGACCGGAGAAGACGTCCTGACTTTCTGGACGACGACGTTCTCTCCGCAGTATATACCCGAAGAAGGCTTCGATTACATGCCCAATGTCATCGGCGAGCGTGAACGGACCGGCGTGAATATGGAATATATCATCGTCGGTTCCGAAATGCGCTTTGAGAACCTTGCTGTCTTATTGGCCTCCGATGACCTGCCGGACGTGCTCTCCCAGGCACTGATCTTCATTGGAATGTCTCCGAACCAGGCGGTGTCCGAAGGTTTTCTCGTCAATCTCTATGATTACCGGGAGTATATGCCAAACTACATGTACTACGCCAACAATCTCGATGCGAACACCAAGGCGACCATCGAGAGCGAAGCAGGCACAATCTACGCATTCTACGCGCTCTTTGACAAGTGCTACACCACTATGGGCTATATGGTCCGTGAAGATTGGCTCAATAAATTTGACCTAACACATGATGATATTGTGACGATAGATGACGTTCACGAAATGTTGACCCTATTCAAGACCCAGATTGACGGTTGCCAGTGGCCGATGGAAATCATCTCCTCGGTCGATGTCGTCAATTTCTTTTCCTGCTTTGATACACAGACCCAGGTCGATTCCACTGCGCTGCCCACCGGATACATAGTGGACGGGCAGGTCGTTCTGCCCCACAGCGGCCCTAATGACCTGAAATTCGTTGATACATTAAGCCAATGGTTTTCCGAGGGCCTGATCGACCCGAACTGGCCCTCTTACCTCTATACAGCATATTTCGCGGGCAATGTAGCTGGCGGTGTGACCGGCTTCACTTTCATGCAGCCTTCTGAAGTTGACGGCTTTGAAGGCATGAGCCCGGACCCCGACACGCAATGGGCGCCTGTCAAAAGCACACTGCTCACAAAGGACCAGACCCTGCACTTTGCTTATGGCGCTACGAATCTCGGCTACGGCCATTCCTGTATCGCTTCCCGCTGCAGTAATATTCCGCTGGCGATATCCTGGTGTGATTGGCGCTACAGTCCAACCGGATCCTTCTTTAGCAGCTACGGTGAGGAAGGTGTGACCTGGGAGTATGGCGAGAACGGTGTTCCGACCATGACCGATTATGCTGTGCGCAATCCGGACGGCATCACATACGCGTCTCTTTCCATGTTCTATATGGTAAACTTTCTTGCCGAACACGGCATGGAAATCTACGACCGCAAGTACGCCTTTAACGGCGGTGAGCGGTTCCTCGCAATGCACGGCTACTGGGACGAAATTGCCAATGACAATGCGTACAAGTGGCCCAGCGGCATCCATTTCACCGACGATCAGAACGCCGAGCTCGCCAGATACGGCGGCGACCTCGTGACCTTCATCAGCGAGAACTTCCTGGCTTTTCTAGATGGCAGCAAGGCACTCGACGAATGGGACACCTATGTTGCGGCGCTGTACGATATGGGCTGGGAAGAGGTCCGACAAATCAAACAGGAAGCATATGACGCGTTTATTGCGCAGAACATCTCATAAAGATTAGTGTGAAGATACTTTCTTGCAC
>JAAYJC010000031.1 GCA_012523085.1 Clostridiales bacterium | reverse complement strand
CGACGTGATGGAGAAGGTAGCTTCTTACGGCTGGAAACAGAGTTTTTCAGCCGTCGGGAAACCGGGTGACAACGCTTGGAGCGAGAGCTTCTTTTCTATTCTGAAAAAGGAGATTGTCCACTGGTGTTTTTATCCGACTCGGGAGGCTGCACGACAAGCCATATTCGAATATATTGAGGGTTTTTACAACAGACAACGGGTTCAGAAACGGCCAGGCTATCTTAGCCCAATCCAGTTCCTCATTACTTGGAATAATCCAGTCTTACAATGTAGTGCTTAACTTATTGTCCGAAAAACCGTTGACTTCTCGTCGTGTGGTCAGGTTGGATGTTTAATATGTTAAAAAACCGTATTTTGCAGTAAAAACAGAGTAACATATGTGCGCAAATTTAACAGAAGGAGGCCATCTATATGGAACGAAAAATTAGTCAACAAGTTAGAGGTTATAGAACTAAGGACGGAGCCGGAGTAAGTTTGGTAAGAGTATTGGGAAACCAAACTGTTCAGAAATATGATCCGATTTTAATGCTCGATTCCTTTGACAGCACGAATCCGGATGATTACACGGCGGGGTTTCCAATGCATCCGCACAGAGGTATCGAGACAATCAGTTATGTGTATCGCGGATTTATGACTCATAAGGACAGTTTAGGGAATGAGGATACAATTGGTGACGGAGAGGTCCAATGGATGACAGCGGGTTCAGGTATTATGCATGAAGAAAAACTTCCGGCAGCCGACAGGCTATTGGGCGTGCAGCTCTGGCTTAACCTTCCCGCAAAAGACAAAATGGCTCCGCCAGCTTATCGCAGCATCAAAAACTCAGACATTGAGGAAATAGCGTTTAATTGGGGCAAGTTAAGACTTCTGGCAGGTGAGTTCGAAGGAAGAAAAGGATATATGAGCAAATATCTTCCTCTTAACTATTACGATTTACATCTAAACGCAAAAGAATCTGTTATAATGAATACAGAAAGTGAACGCTCTGTCATGGTGTTTACTCTTTTAGGAGATGCTTATATCGGGGATGAGCTGGTAAAGGAAAAGACGGCGGTAAAACTTACCTCCGGTGACCAAGTAGAGATAAAGTCTACAGATAAAAATGCCCAAGTACTGTTCATTAGTTCGACACTTTTGAACGAACAGGTAGTTTGGGGCGGTCCTATTGTAATGAACACCAAGGAAGAATTGAATAAAGCTTTTGATGATTTGAAAAAAGGCACATTTATACAGAATACAATATCTTACTGATAAATATAACACAAGGAAAAAGAGGTCATCATTATGGAGAAAATTAAGATACTGGCTATTGTAGGTTCTTTGCGAAAAGATTCCTATAATCGACAATTAGCCCTGACCGCAAAAGAACTTATTGGTGATCGGGCTGTTTTTAACTTACTCGAGTATCAGGACATTCCTCTGATGAATCAGGATATTGAATTTCCGACACCTGAGGCTATTAAACGCGTTCGAGAGGAAGTAAAATCTTCAGATGGGATATGGTTCTTCACGCCTGAGTACAATCACTTTTTTCCGGGCGTTCTAAAGAATCTCATTGACTGGCTGTCCCGTCCGATCAATGATAAAGAGCCGCAGGTTCTTGCAGGAAAGCCTGCCGCCATAAGTGGGATTACTCCGGCTATGGCCGGGACAAGCTTAGCCCAGGACCATCTTGTCACACTTATCAGTTTTTTGAACATGAATGTTATGAATGTGCCGCGGCTTACCATACCAAACGCAATGCAACAACTTGATCGTGATGGCAAACTGGCACTTACAGCAAGCTATCCTTATTTAGAAAAGCAGGCAAATGCTTTTTTGGGCTTTGTTACTAAACAACGAAAAGAATAAAATCGGTCACAGGCAACTCGACAAACTTAATTTTGGGCGCATACGGGAGCAAACTACCCGTAAACGCAAAAAATGAGGAGCATTATCATGAGAAGTCTCACAACATAAGACCTTCAATATACACACAGGTTCTATGGATTCAAAGGCGAAGCACATTACTTGCACGGACATACGGGAATACTGACGATTGAGGTTGAAGATACTGTCAACATGGGAGTCAATATGGTATTTCCATGTAATGAAATCAAGAAATTTGCTTGGGTGTTTTACAAAACTTCGACCATGCGTTGGTTTTAAGATAAGATGATCCGTTGCTTCCTGCGATTCTAAGCGTTTTCGAAGCACGAGGCATCAAGGACGGTGCAGCAAAAAGGCCCTGCTTTTAAGATAGAACTTGCTACAGCATACCCGGAATGTCGTTTGGTCGTCACAAAAGAAACGATGACAGTTGAAGGCATGATTAGAACCGTATACGATTTACTCTGAACATTGTGAAGCTCACGTTCACAAGTGGAGTTAATGGCGCTACAGAAGAATACAAGCCCCAAAATGGTTTAGACCGTTGCCCACTATGCGGCATTGCGTTAAGCGAAAGTGGCGTGTGCCCTACAAAAGATAGTCTGATTCGATAGAACCTAAACTGTGACAAAAGGCACTCATGCAAAATGCGCGCAGAGAAAAAGCGCTTTGGAGCCAAGCTAAGTGTCTGAATACTCAGGAAATTCTAAAGGTAAATGACAACGAGGCACAAGCGATAATCCGAGAAATCAGCAAGTGCAACAATGCTTCTCAATTTCAGACGTTGCTGCGCGACATAAGAAACGAATTTCTGTCTGAACTCAAAGCAAAGAGGTTGTCCGTCAGGCAAATCGAAAGACTGACCGGGATAACAGAGGGTTAGTGCAGAAGGCATAGCGTGGTTGTCAAATCCCCGTCCCCTTGGCACTTTTGGAGAGTGCCTTGTATATTTTTAGGCGTTTTTATAGGTGAGAATCTGATATCGTATTCTCTTCTTTATTACCATGTCGAAGTTTTTTTATAATAAGTACAAGCAGCACCAACGCGAGTGAGAGGGTTAGCGCATCCGATACAGGCTGTGCCCAAAGTAAACCCTTGAATGAAAAACAGTTGTTGAGCAGAAATAAAAGCGGAATGTAGAACAGCCCCTGGCGGGCGGTTGACAACAGCAGAGATGCTTTTGCCTTTCCGAAAGCCTGAATGGCAGTCGAAGCAAGCATCTGAGGGCCGAGGACAATGAATGACCACATATAGGTTGTCAGAACGGTAACACCTTCAGCTATGACTTCCGGCAGCGGGGTAAAGATGCTAATCAGACCCTTTGCAAATATCCCGAATATCATGGTCAGCACGATTCCTATGCCTGCTGTCATAAGCATACCGGTTTTTATGATCGTCTTCACACGTGCGATATTCTTTGCGCCATAATTATATCCGACAAGTGGCTGGCAGCCTGCAGCAAAGCCCATAAAAATGAATGTCCCGATATACATCAGCTTTGCCGCGATGCCCATACCGGCTACTGCATTTTCTCCAAATGGCTTGGCGAGGTTATTGCAGACGATCAGTGCCCCGCTCATTAAGAACTGACTTAGTGCAGCCGGGATACCGATGCCGAAAGTTTCTCCCCATATTTTCTTTTCAGCTGAAATGAATTTCGGCTTAAATTTCACGAGAGATTTACCTGATAAATAATAGTAAATATAATATCCGAGTGCAGCAACATTGCCCAGAACCGTGGCGATTGCAGCACCTTTGATACCCATATCAAAACTGAAGATAAATATTGGATCAAGAATGACATTGACCACAGTTCCTATCATCATTCCGATTATCGACGGCATTATTGACCCCTCGCTGCGAATAAGCTGGCCGCCGGCATAGTTGAGCATAACAGGCAGCGTACCTATAAACATGATTGAGGCATAACTGTAGGCATAGGGATACACCGCTTCTGTTGCACCCAGCAAAGTAATAAAGGGCTTCAGAAATATGAGCCCCACAGCCATCACCAGACATCCAAGCCCTGTGGAAATGGCTATTCCCGTTGACAGCGTTTTGTTTGCGGATTGTGAATCCTTTTGGCCGAGGCAGCGAGAGATATAGGAAGATGCGCCTGTGCTGACGATTGTAACAATCGCCATCATCAGCATGAAAATCGGAGTTGTTATATTCGCGGCTGCAAGCTGATTCGGGTCGTTCAGCTTACCGATAAAGAACGTGTCGACAAGATTATAAAGTACCTGTACCATCATCCCGAGCACAACGGGGATAGACATTTTCAGTATTGCTTTCGGTACCGGTGTGTTGGCCATTAGCTCTGTTTGCTTATTTTGTGTCATTGATTAATCCTCATTTCTCACTAAACACTTTTGCTTGCTCCAGCAATCGTTTACAAAAGCTGCGAAACTGTTCTTTTTCTTCATTCGACAGACAAGATTCTATGTTTGCTAGCCATTCGTCGTAAACACCCACAACATCCGCAATCGTTTGCTTACCCGCGTCGGTAATATTCAGAATGTTTTTGCGCCTGTTATCAGGGTTTTGTATACGCTTGATAAGCCCGCGTTCTTCAAGGGACAAAATAGCCTTAGCTACCGTGGTCTTATCCAGCAAAAGGGAATTTGCAATCATATCCTGATATGCATCACTGTGGAAGTAGAGAAATGTGCATATTTTATGCTCGGTATCGGTTACTCCCGCTTCACGTATTTTCGCGTGACCATATCTTTTTGCGTATTTTAACAGTAAACTGATTGTATCAAAATCCATTTTCTACTCCCTTCAGTTGGCATATAAACAGTTGAACATTCAACTGTTTATAAAGTAAATGATTATTTTGCTTTTGTCAATAGGATTCAGAGACTTGAGTTTCCGTAGAAAAGACAGAGGGGGACGGTTCATCTGTCCTGTCGGACACACGAGCCGTCCCTGTCTTTCAGATTGTTTATTTTATGTCAGGTGTGATGAGATGCCGGGGTTAGGCATATTTTCGTGGTTTAGTTATCAACTGCCAATACAAGTAAGACTTGAATTAATTAAAAATGTCGGATTTAATGCCACGAGTCTTTGGTGGGGTGATGAACCTAATGATGATAAAAACAGTCAGCCAGAGTTTGCACGGAGAATTGGGTTAGATATTGATTATATTCATGCACCGGGCAACAATTGCAATGATTTATGGTATGACGGAATAAACGGAGATGATTATCATAACTTGTTAATATCATGTATTGACGATTGCTCCAAACATGATATTAACACTGTAGTAGCACATATCACACGTCTGTCTTCAAGACCTTCAGTTTCTGAAACTGGTCTAAATCGTATTAAAAAACTTGTAGACTATGCGGAAAAGAAGCAAGTTTTTGTTGCACTTGAGAATATGAACAGCATACCACATTTAGATTTCATTTTTGAAAATATACAATCAAAGCAACTTGGATTTTGTTATGACAGTGGACATGAATTTTGCAACCATCCAAATGCAGACTGCTTGTCCCGATATGGAAAAAAACTTTTCGCTGTTCACCTTGCGGACAATTTTGGTGACGATGATGCACATTTGCTTCCTTTTGACAGTGCTATTAATTGGAACAAAGTTATGTTAAACCTCAAGAGATGCAAAGAAGTGCGTTACCTCACTTTGGAGGCAGATTTTAATCGCAACCACAAAAACAGTCAAATATATAGTGATTTAACAGCTATCGAATTTTTATCGTTGGCCCATTCGAGGTTGTTAAAACTAATCAATATTAAAGATGTATAAGTATTATAAAGGTAAAGAAGGATATCAGGAAAAAGTTTTAAGTAATTGAAAAACATGTAGTGAGGACAAAGGGGACGGTTTCCACGTACCCATCTTGAAAAAGCGTACAAAAAACCAAAACCCAGCTAAAACTGCGCAAAAAATGATATCAACGAAGAAAGGCTACGCTCAGACTGGAAAGTAACATCTGCCAAGGTGCTCAAGCCGCAAAAGAAAGGCGTGGCGCAGTCCGAAAAAGCGAAGTTTTCCACACGCGTTCGAGACGCAAATATCTGTACCCGAGGACTGCATAAGCCATGTTAGTAAGTACGCATCCTGATCTGCAAACCGTCCCTCGGCCTTGTTTCCAGTATAGCGCGTCTCTCCTGATACTGCAATGGGGTTCATCCGATTTCTGCAATTGTTGGGTTATTATGGTTGTTAGCATTTCATGAAAATATGCCCCATACTGCTAATAGAACAAGACGAATGATCCGTCCCTTTGTCTTTTTGTCACTTTATAGAACCGATAAAATCAGCCGATCTCTACCATGTAATACTCCAGGAGAATGGAGTCCGGGAATCGGGTGGCGTTCACGATGAAAAGCTTTTCGTTCAGAATGCTCAGTGTGTCGTCATAGATCTCAAACTCCGGTTTTGTGACGCAGTAGTAGACCTCGGCGGGTGCGATGCCGCCGGAAAGAACGGTCTCCACATATTCGGCGGGTACCGTACGAATGCCGTCATTCTGGATATAGAAGCTCCTGCCGTCATCCAGCTTTACGCCGTAGCGGGCGGAAAGCTCTGCTCTACCGTTGGGACGCACAACCTGACTGTCCACCCCGCAGGGAAGTACGGTACCATGCCAAGGCAGGGCAAAACCGATAAGCTCACCCCCGGTGATGGCAATGAGCTGGCGGCGGCCGGCCTTGCTGTCCTGTCCGATAAAAGTCGGCTTAGCCACGCTGCAGCGGATTTCAAATGCTTTTTTCAGTTTCGGTTCCATGCGTTACCGCCTTTCTGTTACTGCTCACAGGGGCGTGAAACCTGCTATCCCGATGATTCCTACACATACTTACAGATTCCCGATGGGCTTGAAATACTTCTTGATATTGAAGGTGCCCAGATTGCGACCGAAAGCACCGGTGATGTTCAGGCTCAGACCGTTGCGGCCTACGCCGAAGAAGAAGCCACCGTCATGCAGGATGCGGGGATTGATGACCACAAGGCCCTGCATACCGTTGCAGTTCTCCTCGACCCATTCGAAAATGTAGGCATCATCGCGGAGCTTGATGTAATAGCAGGGGCTGGACCAGGTGGCGCCGCCGCTGTTGTCTTCGGAGAAGATCGTCCAGCTGGAGCTTGCGGGGGATGAATACACATGGATGGAGCTCATTTTCTCACTGTAAGTCCAACTGTAGCACTTGCCCACGAGATCATCGGTGAAGTGGTGACGGTGGGCAAAGGGCGGCTCGATGTCGCCATATTCCAGAACACCGAACTTTACCTGAGAGCCGATCTCCCATTCACTGTGCCAGTTGCCGATCTGGGCGCGGATGGTGGTGGCAAGGCCGGTGGAGAAGTCGATGGCCTGGGTCAGATTGGCATAGTCGGGATCACCGGTGATCATATGGGAGAAGAAATAGATGTCTCTCGCGGGCTCATAGCAGATGTACTTCTCTTCCTGCCATTCGCCGCCGGACTCACGCCAGCGCAGCTTCCGATTGGTGAGTACGTCATATTCGAAAACGGTGCCGTCCTTGCCCGTCCAGGGGGCAATAGCGTGCTTTTCGTTGTCCAGCTTGATCTTGAACTGCTTGCCCACAAGGAACTCGGAAAAAGGCAGGTTGTTCTTGGAGGCCATGATGTTGGGGCCGTCCACTTCGAAGATGCGCTGTGATTCTGCTGCATGCTGTAGGGCTTCTTCGTGACTCATGGGCGGATCAATATCCATGGGGCGGTAAGCGTAGCGGCTGCCCTTGACGTTGGAGCGGACCATGGGCCGCTTCTTGTCGCCCAGATCGTAGATGCTTTCCAGATGAGCCGCGTCACCGGTGATCTCTAACTTCGCGGTATGGCTGGCGTACACCAGACTGTCATCCTCATTGAAGCCGAACTCCATACCGACCGCCAGATTGTCATAGAAGTTCAGCACTTCCAGCCACATCTTACCGCCAAATTCTACTTCCCAGCGGGTGAAGATATAGAACTCATCATCGATGCGGATGTAGTCGGAGCCGTTGGCCATGGTAATGCCCCCCATCTTTTTGCCCAGTTCCACAACGGTGGAGCTACAGAGGCTGGGGAAGAAAGTCAGAATCTCATAACCGGTGGAGAAATCCCAGTGGAGGCCGCGGCCTTCTAGACGGTTTGTGTTGGTGTGCAGCTTCTCGGGCTTCTCGTTGTCTGCAAAATCGGCCCAGCCGAAGTAGTATTCACGCTGTATCTCGCGGGGAATATCACGGTAGTACATGGGGGGGGTCTTACCGGACAAGTCCATGCCCACGGGCACGGTGATGCCAAACCAGGTCTCAAAGACGGTGATTGCCTTGGTCGTCTTGTCCAGAACCACATGCCAGCCGCGGGTGGTGCCGGGCACCAGATGTGTGAAAAGGACTATCTTGCCGTAGCTGATGGCCGTGTAGGGTGCAGTGAAGGTCTCACCGTTTTCGGTGAATTCCAGCGTGTCCGCATCGAGGAACTTGTAGTCCAACTGCTTAGGGGCTAATTCGCCTTCCAGCATCGCCTTGAAAGACATTCCGGCGAGGCAGGTGCAGGATTCACCGACAGCCTTGCGCTGGGCTTCTACCTTCGCGTTGACCTCTTCGGTGGTCATGGGATTGTACTGCGTGAAAAACATGAACTTAACCTCCTGGTTTTTATTTGTTTGTAGAAATCATACAACAACGGAACAGTTCTTGCAACTCTTTTAGTATCTCGGTAAAAGCAATTTGGGACGTATATCTTTTCTGGCTTGAGCGGTATGTTCGAGGATGGGGTGATTGCGACGATTTCTGTACCCATGCGTTCGGAGAGCTAATCCGCCAATATACCGAACTATCTAGGAAAACTGTTTTGTGGGCACAACGGGATGAGTTTTGGATGCGTCGAGCTTCTGCTGTTGTCCTTATCCCCTCAATAAGACATGACAAATATATGGAAACCAAACCGTTACAGGTAGCAGATATTCTTATGCAGGACGAGCATGGATTTAGTTCGCAAAGGATACGGATGGATACTTTAAATCTTATCGGTCAAAGAACCGGGGCTTGTTTTTGATTATTTGATGAAGAACAAAGCAATTATGCCAAGAGCATCTTATCGTTATGCGGTAGAAAAAATGAGTGCAGAAAAAAGAAACCTTCTCATGCAGTAAACTCCGCTAATAAGCAGAACATGAAACTAACAAATTCCACAATATCGGGAACACAAAGAGATGGTTCATTTGTGTTGACTAAACCCCCTCTGCGATGGTAATGTGTAGACAAGGAAGTGGTATAAAAAGACAGGGAAGCGGTTCATCTGTCCTGTCTCTGTCTTGCCGAAGCAAGAAAGTCGAACTGTCCACGCGTTTTTATGGAGGTTATGATGGAAAGACTATTTGATAATGAGCTTATAACCGCACAAAATTCTATTACGATCAAACCGCTTACCCCGGAGCTTTCTGCCGATTATTTCGATTTCTTTGAAAACCGGGCGTTCACGGACGATTCCCCATACCGGTGCTATTGCCAGATGTTTCAAATGACCAAAGAGCAGGCAAAATCGGCGTATGATAATCCGGATGTGCAGCAGAATCCCGGCCTTGCTTCCCGGAAGGTCGCCGAACAGCAAATCTCGGATGGCGTTTTACGAGGCTATCTGGCCTATATAAACGGGAAATCGATCGGCTGGTGCAACGCCAACGACAGAGCGAATTACCCTGCCGAACCGATCTATGACGTGCCTTTTCACGCGCCGGCCGAAAATCGCGAAAAAGCCGTGGTGTGTTTTGAGATCGCACCGGAATATCGCGGAAAAGGCGTCGCCACCGCGCTATTGAACCGGGTCATAGCCGACGCGAAAATTGAGGGGTATCTTGCTGTTGTCGGCTTCCCCGTCGTAAGAAGCGAGCGATACGAATGGGATTACCGGGGCCCCGTTCGGTTATATGAGAAAGCGGGATTTGTGAAAACGGCGCAGGCGGCTCAGGATGAGTCTATGACGATGAGATTGAAGCTATAAGGCAAAAGACGGCTGATAGCCAACCGGGCCCGACCTTGTCAAATAAATGGGGGTGCTGTGGCTGCTAGCAACAGTGTTTTATTTTTCGGGAACTGGAAACACGCTTTCTTTTGCCGGGGAAATATCTCAAAGGATAAATGCAGATCTTGTTTCTCTTTCAAATTATGTGAAAGCGGGTAAACATCATATCAATGAAAAAAACCGTTATTATGTTCCCTTCTTATTTGCCTCTTTTATCCGGGCTTCCCCTTGTGGCAGAAATTTTTATCAAAATGATTGATAATATAAGTGCCGCCCGCTGTAAAAATAAGAAACAAACAGAGGAAAAGCCTTTGCTTTATGTCACTAACGTGTTATGATGGCAAAGGAACTTTTAGTCTGGAATTGGAGGAATTAAAAATGAAGAAATTAATAACTTTACTTTTGGCGCTAACCATGGTTCTTGCGCTGGCCGGATGTACGGTAACGAAAGAGAATTCGAATACCAATCCGCCCCGGGATGAAGGCGATTTAAGTTATGTCCTGGGAAATGGAAAGATGGTTATCGGCTACACCGATTATGCTCCGATGAATTATACGGATGAAAGCGGCACTTTCACCGGCTTTGATACAGAGCTGGCAATTGCCGGTTGTGAGAAGCTTGGTGTTGAGCCTGAATTTGTTGATATTAACTGGGAAACGAAGGAAGTAGAGCTGAATGCAAAGTCCATTGACTGCATTTGGAACGGCTTTACAATCGATGCCGATCGTCTGGCAACCATGGAAATCACCAAGCCTTATGTCAAGAATGCGCAGGTGGTTGTGATGAAAGAAGGCGCTGTCTATGAAGGCACCGCATCCTTAATCGGCAAGACTGTGGCAGCGGAGCAAGGCTCAGCCGGCGAAAAAACCGTTAATGCAGACGATAACCTGAAGCAGGCAAGCTTTGTTCCCAAGACCTTGCAGACTGAGTGCCTGATGGAAGTGAAAGCCGGGACTGCCGACGCCGCTGTGTTGGACTTAACTCTGGCCAATACCATGACCGGTGAAGGCACAAATTATGCGGATATTATCATTGTAGACAGATTGGCCGAAGAGAACTATGGCGTTGCCTTCCGCAAGGGTTCTGACATTTGTGCGGAAGTGAACAGGATTTTTGACGAACTGGTTGCGGACGGCACCATGAGTGCATTGGCTGAAAAGTACGGACTGGATCTGGCTGAATAAGCGTTGTACATAGAAAATGGAGCGAGGGGCAGAGGGTTATCCCTTTGTCCCATCGTTTGATATTGGGGTATATAGACATGAATCAGATTCCTGTAATCGTTTCCCGGTTATCCGAGAGCTTTCTGATTAATTGCAAGCTCTTTGCGTTAACGCTTTTGTTCTCACTGCCGTTAGGGCTGGTGATTGCTTTTGGGTCCATGAGCCGCTTTCGTCCCCTTCGCTGGCTGGTGAGGACATTCGTATGGATCATCCGGGGAACGCCATTGATGCTGCAGCTTATCATAATCTTTTTCGGGCCGGGCCTTTTGGAATTATCTTTTTCCTGGCCGAACGGCGCTTCAGGGCGTTTTGTCGCGGCAATTGTTGCCTTTGTCATCAACTATGCCTGTTATTTTTCAGAGATTTATCGAGGCGGAATCGAGAGCATACCGATAGGCCAATATGAAGCCGGTCAGGTCCTGGGCATGACAAAGGCACAGATCTTTTTTAAGGTGACGCTGCTTCAGCTGGTCAAGCGTATCCTTCCGCCGGTGGGCAATGAGGTGATTACCTTAGTGAAGGATACGTCACTTGCCCGCATCATTGCCAATAAAGAGATCATTATGATGGCCGGAGAATACAGCAGCAAAGGGCTTATTTGGCCCCTCTTTGCCACAGGCATTTATTTCCTTGTCTTTGTGGGCGCTTTAACCTTACTGCTTGACTGGCTGGAAAAGAAACTGAATTATTTCCGTGCATAAAGGTGGGATTGAAATGGCTATTTTAGAAGTTAAAAATATCGAGAAAACATTCGGAACCCTCCAGGTTTTGCACGGGATTGATTTCTCCTTGGAAAAGGGTGAGTCGATCGCCATTATCGGTTCTTCCGGAAGCGGAAAGACCACATTGCTTCGCTGCCTTAACTTTTTGGAGCGGCCGGACAAAGGAAGCATCACCGTTAATAACAAGGTGATATTTGACGCAATGGATCCCGCTACCCAGAAAGAAAGTGAAGTGCGGAAAAAGCGCCTGCATTTCGGCTTGGTTTTTCAAAGCTTTAACTTATTTCCTCAATACACGGTCCTTAAAAATGTGACATTGGCGGCAGAACTGCTGGCCAAAGAGCGCCCTGACTTTAAACGGGAGAAAAAGGCTGTCTTGAAAGAGGTTCAGGATCATGGTAAGCTGCTTCTTTCTCAGGTTGGTCTATTAGATAAGCTGGACTATTATCCCCATCAGATATCTGGCGGACAGCAACAGCGCGTAGCCATTGCCCGCGCTTTGGCCTTAGAGCCGGACATTTTATGTTTTGATGAACCTACCTCTGCCTTAGACCCTGAGCTCACCGGGGAAGTGCTGAAGGTCATTCGGAATTTGGCGGAGCGCAACACCACAATGATCATCGTGACCCATGAGATGGACTTTGCTCGGGATGTGGCAGACCGGGTTATCTTTATGGATGACGGTGTGATTGTCGAGCAAGGTTCCCCTCAGGAAGTGTTTGGCAATCCCAAAGAGGAAAGAACCAAAAAGTTTTTAACCCGGTATAAGGAAGGCTGAGGCATCACCGCATCGACCTGTTTTCCCTATTAATAGAATAAATCTGCTTACTCGGCTTCAGATAACTCATATACTCCCCTGTCAACCTGTTCCCGCGGACGGAAAAACCATATATGTTTTCGGCTTTTACCGAGGCTATGTGGTCAGGTTGGCTATTTGGCTTAACCCGGCAACGCATGCGATGATGAACCGAAAAGGAAGTACACTATAGGAAAAGGGATGAATCTGTTGAGGAATAAAGAGAAAAATTATACTCAGCTTGCATCAGTCAACTGCACAGACATCAGTGCGTATAACGGAAAAATGCTATCCGCGCTGACACTTATAGGAGGATTATTGATGTTGCTGCCGGTGTTAGCAACACCTTTCAGTAAAACTAAGACAGACGCTATTCCAGCCTATTTGCTGGCAGCGACACTCTTTTTCATCCTGTTCTTTATATTTAAGATTTCCGTTATAAAAATTTACGCTCTTGGCGGGCTGTATATCTGTTTTTCCATCTTTTTTGCGTTGGCAATATATCTCAGTGTAATTCATACCCCAAATATGCGAGCGACAATTCTACTGGGTGCATTTTGCATTATGCCGCTCGGTTTCATCGACCGTCCTGTCCGTATGAACCTGTTTGTAGCTTTTTGGCTTGCAGTACATACGATTTTGGCGTTTTACCTAAAGCCACTATATGCGCTCGACGATACAATTAATTGCCTGTGTTTTGCTATTCTTGGGTGTTTTATCGGTAATATAATGGTATGGGTTCGTTTAGAAGGTTATGAGGTTCACCGCTTGTTGACCAGTGAAAAAGAAACTGATGTGCTGACAGGTCTTTTTAACCGCCGCAAACTGTTTGAAACTCTGGCAACTCTGGAAACAATCAGTGCAGAAAAGCCATCTGGAATCCTGATGATTGATATCGATCACTTCAAAGAATTTAACGACAACCACGGCCACTCCACCGGTGACAACTGTCTGAGTCGTTTGGGCGAAGCGTTTACAATATTCACACAGAATTTCCGGCTGCATTTCTATCGCTATGGTGGTGAGGAATTCGTGGCAATGGCATATGGATACAGCGAGGAAGAACTGTTGTCCATCGCAGAAAGTCTGCGGATCGCCGTGCAGAGCGCAGACATAAACGGACATCGCACTACCGTCAGTATCGGCGTTGCCTACTGTGGTGATGAACAGGTTCGAAATTATGAAAATATAATCGATCGAGCGGATAAGGCCGCTTATGACGCTAAGCGCGCAGGGCGCAACAATGTGTGTATGTACCCAAACGAAATTCTGGTTAAATAAGCATTTATGAAAGACAGGGGGCAACAAAGGCTTATGGATTGCCTTTAAAAATCATATTCGTTGTACACGGTGGGCTTTGAATTTATGCAAAATCAATCAGATATGGAATTGATAACGAAGCGTTTATCTTTGCGGCAACCCACAGAAACAGATGCAGACATAATCAGTCATTTGCTCAGGAATGGATATGAAACAAAAGAAGCGACACTTAAACACATTCGTTGGATAAACAATAATGCTTATGAAAACAGGCTGGTTTTTAATTTTTTTATTTCACCAAAGCAAGCAAAGGAATGTATTGGTCGTGTATATATACACAGTAAACCTGAGTTAAATAGAGAATTCGAAATCGGTTATGGAATATCCGAGGAACACCGCAATAACGGGTACGCCACTGAAGCGGCAGAAGCCATTATACAATTTGCTTTCGAGATTGTTGGACTGGATGTTTTGGTGGCGATTGTAAAGCCAGAAAATATACCTTCACGCCGTGTGATTGAGAAGCTTGGATTTACGTATCATAGTGTCCGCAGCGTAGCAGATGAAAACGGCGTAGATTGTGATTTTGGTTATTCCCGGTTATATCATCGTGATTGGAATATGATGAAACAGGCCGTCGATCAGCAGAAAGCGTTTTGACATTATGTGTCACAGGGACAGTTCTAACGACAGATATTTGAGATTAAGCATAGTTAATTTGTTAAGCAAAAACACCGTGAGGCCATAACCATGAATGCAAAGATATATGCGTTTGAAGCAATTATTCAAAAAGTTCCGGATCTGGATGGTGCCTATATCGAATTCCCATATGATGTAAAAGCCGAGTTCGGTAAAGGCCGGGTAAAGGTGCATGCAAACTTTGACGGTGAACCCTATGACGGCAGTATCGTGAATATGGGGGTCAAAAATGCCGATGGCTCGGTGTGTTGTATTATCGGCTTGCGCAAAGATATCCGAACAAGAATCGCAAAGCAACCGGGTGATACCGTAAAAGTGACTGTCAAAGAAAGAATGGCGTGAGAATTCATGTGGAAATGCCCGAAGTGCAGTCGCGAGTTTACTAAAACACAACAAAATCATTTTTGCGTAAAGCCAAACAGTATTGACGAATACATCTCCGCTCAACCGGATAAAGTGCGGCCGTTGCTGCAAAAAATCCGTGAAACCATCCGCGCTGCTGCGCCGGAAGCCGTAGAAAAATTTTCGTGGAACATGCCGACATTCTGGCAGGGGGAAAACCTTGTCCACTTCGCCATGTCAAAAAAACACATAGGGCTGTACCCCGGCGGCGAGGCGACATCAGAGTTTGCCGAGCGGCTCGCAGGATATAAGACCAGCAAAGGTGCGATTCAACTACCGTTTGACAATTCGATAGATTATGAACTCATCACCGACATTGTGCGGTGGAGAGTAAAGCAGGTAAAAGGAAGTGACGCTTTATGACAAATGAGCGTGTATTCAAGATGGCGTTTTCACGCGTCTACCCACTTCTTGTCCAAAAAGCGGAGCGCAAAGGACGCACCAAATCCGAGGTTGATGCTGTAATTTGTTGGCTGACGGGGTATGACGAATCCGGCTTGCAGGCGCAAGTTGCGAAAGATGCCGATTATAAAGCTTTCTTTGCGGAAGCCCCGCAGATTAATCCGAACGCCGCCAAAATTACAGGCGTTATTTGCGGGCATCGCGTAGAGGAAATAAAAGACCCGCTCATGCAGAAAATCAGATGGCTTGACAAACTGGTGGATGAACTGGCAAAAGGCAAACCGATTAATAAGATTTTGAGAAGCTGAATTTTGCTACTTATAACTAATAGCGAGGTGCCTGTTTTAAACTGCGCCACCGGTTCAAAGTCTTCCCGGATAATGAAATCAAATGAGGGCATAAAAGACGGTGAGATTTTTCACACCAATATGGCTCTGTGGGCGCAAGAGCGCCCACAGAGCCGTTATTACTAACCTGCATATTTATCGGAGATCAGTATTATAGGCAAAACGCGGTATGGGGTGAAACGTTCCGCAGTCTAGATCACACCGATGTCATAGGCAGCAACAAACGCTGTATGCGTAGCATTCATAATGTTTCTCGGTTTCACGCAATCGCCGATGGGAAAATACTCATCGGCGCAATCGTGCAGCGCAATCGCCTCGTCGGCTAGCGGCGCCTGCCCTGTCGCATACACGACCGTGTCGGCGGCAAATTCCAGGTCGCCGTCCGGCCCTGTGGCAAAAACGGCGGTATCCGTGATTTTCGTCGTCTCCGTAGATAGGCAGATATCGATCTGATGCCGATTGACCTGCGTCATGAGTGCGACGGTATGCAGGCTCTCATCCGTCGTGAGTTTGTTTTGAATCTCAATAATCGTCGCCTTACGCCCCAGCTTGCTTATATATATGGCCAGCTCGATTCCGGCCAGACCGCCGCCTAAAATGACGATTTTATCTCCGGCTTTTTCCGGATTGGCGTATGCCTGTTCAGCGCTCATGATGTTCGCCCCGTCGATCCCGTCGATGAGAGGCTTTATCGGACGGGAGCCCAACGCGGCGACGATAACGTTTGGTTTGAGGGATCTGGCATATTCCGGCGTCACCTCCGTGTTCAGGCGCACATCGATCGCGGCGCGGGAAATAAGCAGTGCCTGGCGCGCCATATAGTCAGCCAAATGCCTTTTGAAGGGTACTTTCTCCTCGCACAAAAGAACGCCGCCAAGCCGGTCGCTTTTCTCGCAGAGAATGACTTTGTGTCCGCGCTCCGCCGCTGTGATCGCCGCCTGCATCCCGGCAATACCGCCGCCCGCGATCAAAACAGTCTTCTTGCTGCGCACCGGAGGTGCCATCAGAACCTCGCGTTCACGGCTGGTTGTCGGGTTAATGGAGCAGAAGTGCGAACCGAGCGTCGTACCTGTCCGATAACACTGCATACAGCGGATGCACTCCTGAATCTCGTCTTCACGGCCGGTCCGCGCCTTGATCGGCAGATTCGGATCGGCAAGAGACTGCCTGGCGACCTCGATAATATCGGCCCCGCCGGAGGCGAGTGTCTGCTCCATATGTTGGGGATTGGAAAAGGAACCGACAGTCGCGACATAGGCTTTTACATGCTTCTTGATTTCCGCCGCATATTTCGAATTACAGCCGTCCTCAAGGAACATGCTCGGATGCGATACCGTGACGGACGCGACGGTCTCATGGGTCCCGGCAGATACATGGATGATGTCCACATACCCATCCAGCGCCTTTGCAAATCTCACGCCCTCGTCGATGTCATATCCGTTATCATCCGCCATCGCCCACTCGGCACCGCTCATGCGAAACTCAATCGGAAACGCCGGGCCGACCGCGCGGCGAATCGACTCCGCAACGGCAATCGGAAAACGCATACGGTTTTCAAGGCTGCCCCCCCACTTGTCCTTGCGGAAATTCAGGCGGGTTGACATGAATTGATGCAAAAGCCAGCCGTGACCGCCGTGAATGGTGACCATGCCGAATCCCAGGCTTTTGACATACGCCGCGGCCTTTCCGAACGATTCGATGATCTCATAGATGATGTCCTCCGGCATTTCGAGTATAGGCTCGAGATCCCCGTGATAAGAGTCGCCTCTGCTCATGGCCGAGGGGCCGTAAAGCGGCCTGCCCGCTTTCAGCAGGCCTCGGGTAAACATGCCGCCATGGTTGAGTTCCATCGAGGCTATGCATCCGTGACGGGAGACAGATGCGGCCAGTGTGGCGAGCCCTGCCCTCGATCCCGGGTCTTCCAAAGGCGGCAAAGAGCGCTTTGGCCCGGTCGATGAGTGCACAACGCCGTCCCCAACGCAGACAGACGCCATGCCGCCGCGGGCTTTCGCTTCAAAATAAGCGGTGGCGTCGGCATTGGGATATCCCTCCGGGCCTACGTTGTAATACCCTTGCGGTGCGGAGAATATGCGGTTTTTAAATACCGCCCCCCTCACCTTTAATGGTTCAAAAAGATGCGGATACTTAAGGGCGCCCATAATATGTAAACTCCTTTCATAAAATTCATTTTAAACCGTCCCTCCGTCATGTTATCCCGCATTCTATCCTGATTATATCCTTTGTTTCTTCATCAGTCAGTCGGATTTTATCTTCTTTTTGCTCAGCATGGCACTTAATGAATTCCTAAGCTGCTTTTCTTTTATCACTATTTATCCATTCCGGAGCAAAGCCTGTATCGGTAATACTCTCATTGTTTTGCAATCGTTGCAGCTTCTCCATTTATACGCTGAAATTTTCTTGACTAGCCCTGCTTTTTGGGGGTTGTTGAAAAAGACAGGGAGGACGGTTCGTGTGTCCCCCTGTCTTTTTTTATATATTATGCATCTTTAAGAACTCAAAAGCCGCTTCTTCGTCAAGCGGTTTGCTGACCAGATATCCCTGTACCCTGTCGCAGCTGTGTTCCTTTAGATACTGCAGCTGGATATCGTGCTCTACTCCTTCGGCAATAGTGCAATGCCCGAGTTTATGGGCCATCGAAATGATATCGCCTGTTATCGCTTTATTCAAGTCGGTATGCAGCAGTCTATCGATGAAATGCTTGTCAATTTTCATACAATCAACTTCTAATTCTTTTTCTCGGGCAAGAGAAGAATAGCCGGCGCCAAAATCATCTATGGCTATGTTCAGTCCTGCGTGCCTCAGCTTCTCAATAACACTATTGATGCTGTTATGATCGGAAGCAAAGACCGATTCCGTAATCTCAATGCCGATATTATTCGGATTAACCCGCATATCGCTTATTAACTCAAATAATCTGCTTGTGAAATCAGGCTTCAATAGCTGAATAACAGAAATGTTGATAGAAACACCGATTTCATCATATCCGCGCGCCTTAAG
Source organism: Clostridiales bacterium (assembly GCA_012523085.1). GTDB lineage: Bacteria > Bacillota > Clostridia > Oscillospirales > Oscillospiraceae > JAAYOP01. Next base: position 5,783 of record JAAYJC010000031.1, on the reverse strand, counting down.
CTTATTCAAAAAACGAAATGCTTTGACAATCACTTTTTCGCCAACCGGAACAATGAGCTTCGTTTTCTCGGCGATCGGGATAAATTCCAATGGCGACACCAATCCAAGCTTTTCGGTGTTTAATCGGGCTAATGCCTCAAAGCCGCAGATTGAACCGGTTCTCAAATTCATAATCGGCTGATACTGCAAAAACAGCTCATCATGGGTATGATCATCTGCTGTTATCATGCTGAGAGCTTCCGTAATATCTCTTTCGCGATCACCCAGGGCTTCCAGCTCTTCGTTGTAAAAGCAAATCTGAAAGTCCTTTTCAAACAGGCTGAGAGACCTTTCTGAGGCAATCAGGAGTCTTCTCAACAGTAAATCAATATCGACTTCATTCTGATTCTGCTCAATTTCGAGAATCCCAATTCCACCGCCTATTCTTTCTATGACAAACAGGGATTTCAGGGCATCTATAAAAGTATGGCTGAAATCAACAAGTTCATTTTTGTCTTTATAGTCAAAGAGATAGAAAACAAAGCGATTCTCAGAGGTTTTGAACAGCAAGCGGGTGTCAGAGCAATACTGACTCAGTGTTTCAGCAACCTTTTTTATTAGGTTCTGTGTATAGTGAAACCCATAATTAGCGGTTAATAACTGAACTGTGTTTAAATTAATACTGATGACCGCTCTTTTTGATTTGTCCCTCTTCTTGATTTCTTTATTCAGCAGGAATTCTAAATAGTCACGATTATACAAGCCTGTCCAGCTATCATGCTCATTTATATATCTAAGACGGTCCTCCATTTCCTTTCTGTCTGAGATATCCAGAACTAGTCCCTCCAGTGCTTCAACTCCGCCCTCATCGTTATATATACCTTGTCCCATCTCAAGAACCCATTTCTTTTTGCCGCTTGCCGTGATAATCTCATACTCATATTTAAACGGCTGCTCTTTTTCAAGAACTTGCGCCCATTTATTCCGCAATGCTTCGCGGTATTCAGGGGAAATGACATCATTATAAGATAGGTCTCTATTGTTTATAAGGCTTTCCGATTGGTATCCGGTCAGATCATAGCAGCCTTTTGAAACATACTGCATCGTCCATTCATGATCATATTTGTACCTATAAGCCAAGCCGGGAATATGGGACAATAGAACGGATTTACTCCGTTCGTTCTCCTTCAACGCAAGCTCTACAAGTTTGCGCTGCGTAATGTCACGGGAGGAGCCTTGAAATCCCACCGCATTACCTGTATCATCTCGGATAAAAGAAACAATCATCTCAATCCAAACAACCGTGCCATCTGCTTTATAATGCTCGACTTCGATCGTCCGTGACCTGTTTTTATCAATTTGGAGATCTTTTTCTTTTTCCAACTCCTCTAATAAAAAGGAATGGATTTTGCGCAGCGTTTGCTCCGGAAATTTCTCTTCCAGCTTTCTCTGCATATGCTCTTTGGGGGATTCTCCCAGCAGCTTTTCAACCGAAGGGCTGATATACGTCGTATTCAAATTTAAATCCATCTGCCATACTACGTCCGACATATTTTCAGTAATGCTTCTATACTTATCTTTACTTTCAATCAGCGCAGCTTCAGTTGCTTTTTGGTCGGTAATGTCCTGAATCAAACACATATGGTTAATTCTGTTTTCATTGATTGGCGCAAAAGCCGCGACGACCATATATACCCATACAACCGATCCGTCGGGCTTAACATATCGTTTTTCCATTGAATAGCTGTTAATCTGACCGGCCTGCAGTTTTAAAAAATTACGCATATCTTCATCCAAGTCGTCAGGATGCGTAATCTCTGCCCAACCTAAATGAATGAGTTCTTCTCTTGTTCTGCCTGTGATTTGTTCATACGCAGAGTTGATTCTTAGGATAGAATCATCCGGGTATTGCGGGTCACTACGGTACGAAATCGCTATGCCGATAGGTGCCTGATCAAAAATCATGTCAAAGGTCAGGGTTTGTTCATCCAGTTTTTGCTCCAGTGCGTGTTCGGCGCGCAGCAGTGCAACATGAACATCAATCCTGGCCCTCAGCGAGTCCATATGAATCGGTTTGCGGATATAGTCTACGGCACCATGCTTTAAGCCCTTCATTTCATTTTCCAATTCATCGTAGTTCGTCAATATTATGGTGCGCAGTTTCCTATACCGCTCGTCCTCTTTTAAGATCTCGAGCACCTGAAACCCGTTCATATTTGGCATATTCAGGTCGAGTATGAGCAAGTTAATCCCATCATGTGCCTTAAGTACACGCAGTGCTTCTATGCCGTCGCAAGCAGTCAATATGTGATATTCGCTTAGCATATTTTTTATAATCATTCTATCTGATGCCGAGTCGTCAACAACCAAAATCTTAATTTGCATTGTGAATCCTCCTCTGTAGCCCACATTCACACCTGGTTCGTTTGTTTTAGTTTATTTCCTCAAGCAGTTGTCTTAATAGTATTGAAAAGCAGTCATGCAATGGCGCTATCTCGTCTTCCTTTTCCTCTTGAAGTGCTTTTTGTAGTGACATTGCTGTGTCCGTAAGTGATTTAGCTCCGATACTTCCGGAACTGCTCTTTACCTTATGTACGATTTGCGCAGCATCAGCGCATCTTCTTTCACGTATCGCTGCCTCAAGCCTGTCCGGAGTATCCAGATTTTCGTCGCGGAATGCTTTCAACACCTGATCATAGAGATCTTCGTTTCCACCCATATTCATCAAGCCCAGCTGCCGGTCAAGTATAGCAGTATCCATATCCATGTCAGCATCATTTTCAAGGATAATATTCCTGATGGTTTGAATAAAGTGATCGGGACTAAAGGGTTTGCTGATGTAATGGAATATTCCGCATTGCGCACATTTGTCCCGAACGCCTAAAATGACATCCGCTGTCATGGCTACGATAGGGACTTTACTTGAAAATGTCCGAATTTTTTCCGCCGCTTCATAACCGTTCATGACGGGCATGTGCAAATCCATTAATACCAAATCAATGCCGTCCCTGTGCTCTTTAAATAAATCCAAAGCTTCCTTTCCATCGTTGGCAACTATTACGGTTATCCCAACTTGCTCTAAGAGTGTCTTTGCTATCAGCTGGTTTGTTTTGTTATCCTCCGCCAGCAGTACATGATGTGGTTTTTTGAGTTTTGTCGGAACGGATTGACTGGTTTCCGAAGGCTGCGAACCGGAAACCGCTTTGAGATTGAAAATATCTAAAATCCCATTTAGCAATATAGAGGGTATGATCGGCTTCCCAATACCCGCATCAACCCCATAATCATTAAGTTTGTCGAATAGATCCTCCCGCATCATTGGAAGAAGCAGCATAAGCTTTGGAATTTTAGCAATCTTGTTGTTATTGCGTATTTTCTCAATAAAATTAAAGCCGCCTTCAACCGGCGTATCGTAATCAATAATAAACAGGTCGAACGGCTTTGCAAATTTTCCGTCTGCGGCTTCGAGCATACTTAAGGCACTGGCCTCTGAACTGGTAAGCTCACAATGCATCCCAAAGCTGCCCAAATAATTCTCAATTAGATTAATATTTGCACCTGATTTTTCCAAAACAAGAGTTCTGACATTTCTGAAGTGATTACCGGATAAAACCTTTTCATTGACGGCTTCTTTCTCTTTATTGACCGTTAACGACAGGTGGATGATAAAGGTTGAGCCTTCTCCGGGTGTGCTGAATACCTTCACTTCGCCGCCCATCATATCTACAAGGTTCTTGACAATGGACAATCCTAAGCCGGAGCCCCCAAAACGGCGATTGATGCTGCTGTCACCCTGCTCAAAAGGCGTAAAGAGCTTATTCACTTGTTCTTGTGTCATGCCTATTCCGGTATCCTTAATGGTAAATGAGATATGATATTTGTCATTCTCCTTGGCCAATAATCGAACATCCAATGACACGTCACCGGCACTGGTAAATTTGGCGGCATTGTTTAAAACATTAAGCAAAACCTGTTCAATCCGTTTGGAATCACCGAAAAACCAATTGGGAACAAGTGGGTCTTTTGACAGTCGAAAACCGATTTCCTGTTCATCTATTTTATATGACACAATATTAACGACATCTTGAATCACCTGATCCATGCTGAAAGAAGTGATTTCAAGCTCGACTTTTCCTGCTTCGATTTTAGAGAAATCGAGGATATCGTTTATGATGCTCAGCATGTTATTTGCAGCTTGTGTGATTCTGTCGATATACATGCTTTGCGTTAAGGTAATCTCGGTCTTTTTCAACAGGTATGACATGCCCGTAATGGCGTTAAGCGGCGTTCTTATCTCATGGGACATCCTTGCCATGAAACTTGATTTGAATGCATTCGCTTCATCGGCATCATGTTTTGCCTTTTCCAAATCAAGCTGGATTTGTTTTCTTTTCCGGATCTCTTTTCGCAGTCGGGCTATCCAAAAGAACGAGACGCCCATAACAACAGCGATCAAGCCGCAAACGATGACAAAAACGCGAATGATCGGACCATAGTCAATATCTGTCTCCAGGTCAATCCACTTGTTGTTAATGGCTTGTTTTTCACTGTCAGTTATGGTATTCATTGCCTTTTCGAAAATGCTAACCAGTTCAGGCCAGTCTTTTCGAACCGCAAAGTGTAAGGCTTGCTGTTTTTCCGCTTCGAAAGATACAAATCTGAGATTTGTCAAACCGTTTGAACGGATGATGTTGTTTGTTGTGGCGAGGTTTCCAATGAAAACTTTTTCGGTTCCCGTCGCTACAGCAGTCAGCGCGGCCTCGACTGAGTCATATAGGCTTAGATTTATCCTTGGATACGATATCATGTAGCTGTGGTGCGAACTGTTTCTTTGTACCGCTACAGTCATCCCCTTAAGATCATCCATTCCGGATATGCTGGTATCGGTATCCCGGGTTACGATAACTCTTTTAAAATAGTAATACGGTTCGGATAACAGGAAATGTACTTCTCTTTCACTTGTTTTCCGACAGCGGGCAATGCATCAATATCTCCTGCCAGTGCCATATCGTAGGCTTCAGGCCAGGTTATGCCTTTTACAATCTCAAACTGTAAACCGATCTTTTCACTGATCAAAGCAAGATAGTCTGCGGCAATTCCTCTGTATTCACCATTTTCATCGATAAATTCAAATGGCACAAATCCGGGGTCAACACCAAGCCGGATCACCTTATGCTCTTCCATAAAGGCAAGTTCATCTTCTGTCCAGTTGATACCATTATCAACGGCAAGGCAGGGCACGGTTATAGCGGCAAAAAAAATCATGACAAGAATAATCAAACATACAACAATGTGCCTGCTTTTTAAAGCGCTGCTCGGAAAAGGCCATCCGCTGCGTTCTTTTTTACTTCTATAGAACTTCACCATAACCACACCTCTATCTTAATTTGCACACTCCTGTCTGAAAGATCGTGTTAACAAGCCTTTATCATAGAGCGTTCTTTCCGGTGTTATATGTCGCATAAATGCCATGTCTGACAGCCACTTCTTAAAGGTCTAATTGCTGCTGTTTCTCTTGTCATCTTGAAATGCCGCATATAGTCCCTATTCATGACAACAGCTTTCCGCTGCTATTCGTCAAGATTGGTTTCCGGTCAACCAATTTGATGATGCCGTTAAAATAGTTTCTTTCTCAAACAATCTTTTCCTCAATGGAAGCATCGTTATGTTCTTCAACCGGCGGAAAAACGTGCATCAAATAAAAAACTGCTGTACCTGAGCAACAGTGAATCCAGTCGTTGCCGTTTCCAGTAAAAGTATTCATAAGTCACAGGTAATTTGCAGAAAGGCGGATTTTCGCACGG
>JAAYJC010000030.1 GCA_012523085.1 Clostridiales bacterium | reverse complement strand
GCGTTTGTATCTTGACCTTATGCGGTAAATCGAAATCGCCGTAAATGTAAAAACCGATATCAATCCCGGTGGGGGACAGGTTTTTTACATTGAAGGTATAATCCGCGTTTTCGTTGCCCTCGATATCCAAAAGCACCGGAATGATGTCTGAGGTGCATTCGTCAACAGAAATACGCACCGTATCCATATAGGGATTCCCACCGTCTTTACTCAGCATCCACTGTTCCGCAGATAGAATGTATTCATTATTCGCTTCGTCGAAGGTCAGCGTAATAGCATATGTACCGCTATTCAGATTAGGCCTTACTGTAATCCAGTAGTTTTTTTCTCCGTCCAGCAGTGTGGGTATATAGGATGTGTACTCCTGTCCGACCAAATTGTCTTTCAGCGTGATCGCAGTGCGGTAAATGCCTTTATCCGCATCGGCGACTACATTCCAGTTTATGTCATAATATATCGTTTTTATTGGTATTCCCGTAATGGGATCCGGCTGGAATTCATCTCTGTTACCCGGAGCGCCTTTGATTTGCTCAACGGCCTGTACCGCCATGGCGTTTGCCTTGTCGGAATCATAGCTGTGCCGCCCCACTTTCGTTGAGGTCACAAACATATATAAAAGGGGACCCGATATGATGGCGATAATGGCGATTGCCGTCAGTACCTCCAGCAGCGTGAATCCATTTCGGTTACGCATCCGATCATCTCCCGATTATTCTGCCTGAACGCTCCCTGTGGTTTCGCCCAAAATGAAACGGGGATCGTTCGCGTCGTCATTTTTCACCGTTATGCTGATGGTCTTATCCGAAAAGTTCTCCACCGCCAGCGTCACACCGACCAGATCATCCGCATTTTTGCGGTCGCGTGAGAGGACGCTGAGGCTGATAGCTTCGTTACTGCTTGAAAAGGTTCCGGAATATGTGTCGCCGTTAAGGCTGTAGGTAAAGCTGTATTCGCCGCCTGAGCCCGACAGAAGCAGCTTCGCGCTGACATTTTCGTTTTGGTTGGACGCGATCTGGGCTGCCGATATCGGAAACTTACCCATCAGAATCTTGTTGTTGTTGTCGTCATACGTATTGAGGATCATAAAGAAGTCGGGTGATGCTTCCGCTTCCGCGATTTCCTCAGCCGGAACATAGTTTTCATACGGAGCGAAGGGGTCCTGTGCGCCCGCAGCCGCTGGCGTGTCGTATTCGTATCCGGGGTAATCCCCACCGGGTATGCCGACGCCGAATACCAGCATGGTCATTGAGCCTGACAGTATGCTGTCTTCATCCGCAGTCATCGTAACATCCCGAAAATAGACTTTTCTTTCGCTGATTTCAAAGCTCGATAAAAACGCCTGGAATGAAGAAAAGGCGCCGGTGAAATCCAGTGAGATGCGTTCATATGTAATCATACCGGAAGCATCCGCCGCCGAACCGGCTTCGTTCTGATTGCCGGTTGCGGCTGCTGCGGATATTCCCGCAAGAAAAGCCGATTTGGTTTCGGTGACGGTTCCGCTGAACGAGATGCCGGTCAACCTTAGATCGCTTTTTAATGCTGCCTTGTTCAGTTCCGTTATGACATCTTCCTGGGCATAATACGCCGGAATCACATCATGGAGCTTTATAAGCTTCTCTTGCAGTTCGTTTTCGTTTTCTCTGTACTTTTCAAGAGATCCGTATTCCCTTTTCAGGTTGTCAAGCTGCGTAAACTGCCTGTCATAACCATTTTTTGATTCGGTATATTTGTTGTAGGCCGGAAAGACCAGATAATTGAGCATCAGCGCAACCACTGCAATAAACAAAAGGCCGCACAGCAAAATAAACTCACTTTTACTCGGGGAGAACCCCGGTTTTTTCTTACCCAACTGTCACAACCTCCTTAACTTGCGCGGTTGCGGAGAAATCATAGGTTATATTTTCCTGACCCTCCGTTTTTCTTTCTTCGTTAACCGAGCTGACGGCAACCTCGGTGAAATAATCCGTTGTTTTCAATGTATATACGAAATAGGTAATATCCGGGCGTGCCGCCGCCTTTCCTGCAATACTGACAGAACCGTCTTCATTGAGCGCAATACCGGTTAAGAAAACAGAACCGTTCAGCGACGCGCTTATGACATTGAAGAAGGCGCTTTTCACCAGCGTGGTGCTGTTTACCGCGCTGATCAGCTCGTTAATGGATTCCAGCTGACCGGTTTTGGTGCTGATGGCGGTTTTGACATCCAGAACCTCCTGATAATTTGCCATTTCCGATTTCATCTGTGCGGTCTTGTTATCATTTTGATTTGCCAGATATCCGAGCCCGAAGTATGCTCCGCCAAGCAATACGGCAACAATCACGATAATCAATCCGGCTATCCCGGCGTTTCTTTTGAAATCAAATTGCTTTCTTGCGCTGAGTATACCCAAAAGCAGGTTTATGTCCTTCATGGCTCAATCCTCCCTGATGGCTGCGCCGATGACCGAAAATGTTTTCGCGAAGGTGATGGCGTCCGCCGGCACCCCGGCTGCAAGCCGTATTGCGGATACCGGGATTGGCAGCTCGGCTTCAAAAATTTCTCCAAGCATCGGGAAAACGCTTCCGATACCGGTTAAATACACCTTTGAAATGGTCTCAGCATCGTTTTGATCAGAGTCGTAAAACTCAATGGTTTGGCGCAGCTGTTCGCCAATATTGGCGTACCCGGCGGCTGTAATAGCCGATATATCCCTATTCGGCATGTTAAGCTGATACGGATCGGCTTGCATGATTGTTTCATATTCGTTTTGATTGATTCCGAACCGTCCGCAGACGGTTTCCCTGATCTGCCGGAAGCCGTCCGGAATCTGCCGGCTTTGAAGGACCCTCTTTCCCTGCAGTATCGTGAAATGCGTCGAAGCGGATCCGATATTGCAGATCAGCGCTGTTTCGTTTTTCCTGTCTGACTGCGCAAACGCCGAAAATGCCTTCGCGTCCGCATTTGATACAACATCTATGTATGAATTCTTGAACCCCATCTGGTCAATCAGCTTGCGGTAGCCCTCAAGATTTCGTTTCGGGGATAAGGAAGCAATGCCCTTTATCTGGTTTTTAGCCCGGGAATACTCTTTAAAGGAGATGGCATGCGACTTCCCGACGCCCGGAAAGCTCTGCGACAGCTCATATTCCACCGCTGCCAGTATTTCCTTTTTCGGCATGACGGGAATTGTGACATGCCGTACCACTGTTTGCGGGTCGTTTACGCAAAACGCGACCGCGTCAGCCTTTTTCAGTTTCGCCTGCCTGGTCACCAGCTCTTTGACATGAAGAAGCACGCCTGCAATCTCGCTGTCGTCATCCGCCAGCGTGTCTCCCTTTAAAAACGGAACGGACGAAATATCGCTGTAAATTAGCTGCGGATGCGCTCCGTTCTTCACAAGCACGACATTCAGTTCCCTCGCAGCGATCTCAAGGCCAAGTACCTTACGCCCCATTGATAGTCCTCCAAACTTTCAAACAATCGGTTAATGCTTAAATAATCTATCCTTTTGTTATTGCCGCTAACCCGATCCGGGATCAGACCGCTGTGTCACGGTCTGCCGCAGTTCCTTCAGGCTTCCGGGCTCCCCGTATTCAATAACAATCTCATATGCGACGGCGCTGCCGGTCACAGTCATGTTAACATCCACATCATAAACCGTTGCAATCGGCTCTAATCCGTCTGTTATGAACGGCGCCGTAACATCATTCGTTTCTTTGGCGTAAACCACACCGTCCGCAAAGGAAATGACCATTCCCGCACTATCATCGGGCGGGGATGCGACGGGATCGGTTTTCAGTTCGATTTTGTCCCGCTCTTTATCGATCAAGATTGCGCCTGTTGCGTCATGCCGGCGGAGCTGTACGGTGATTAAAGACAAAGCGGTGCGCGCCTCGGTCTCATACGCCGTGTCTTTGTTGATGCGTTTGGATGAAGTCAGTCCGGCTTTAATCAGACCGATCACCATCGCACCCAGAATGCCCATGATCGCCATTGCGATGACGAGCTCCATGAAGCTGAAACCTTTTTTGTTTTTCAAACACTTCACGCGCCGTACCTCCTTCCCGCCTGTTGCCTGTCATCATTTTATTTCAAGGGTACATTGCCCCGTGTTTTCAAAATAATAAAAAATGTATTTGTCGGTATTTATTCTGACTGCCGTAACAGAGCGGAGCAGTTCTTTGAGCTTTTCCGCTTTCTCGGGCGACAGTTCCCCGTTTTCCGGATCCGGCGAATCCGGATCAAGGTCCGGATAATGCCCTTCAAACGCGTAATATTGGCGTATGGCCTTTTCGACCAACTCCTCGTGGCTTTGCCGTTCATGCTCCCGACCGTTTTTAACATAGGCAGCAAGGCTCGGCAGTGCGATGCCGAGTAAAATCGTGAGGACGGCCAATACGGCAACAAGCTCCAGCATCGTGAAACCGTGTCGATTCGATTTTAGGCATGCGTGTGTTTTCATAGGCCGCCTCCTGTCTTAAATTGATGGATGCGGAGGCCGGCCGGTATGACCGGCCTCCGCATTCATGAGCGATTAATCATCAATCACCTTATGGTGTTACTGAGCAAGATCGGCTTCAATTTTACCTGTTTCTACATCAACTGTGACGTTGTAGATTTTTTCGTTTTGCGTACTTTCGAAAGTAAACTTTGTGATATTGGGAGCAGTTCCTGTTTCTACAGTGAAAGCCGAGCAGTGACCACCGTCATCGTCATCGAGGGTGAAATAAATCTTTCCTATGCAATCGTTTATTGCCTCGCCGTCAATTGTTTCTTCTCCCTGTGCCTGCAGCGCCTCCACTGCAAGAGGAATGTTTCTTCCATCGCTGATTGGCGCTGTTTCGCGTGCGCTGTCGGAGAATCCCGTAAACCTTGGGATAAGTACCGCTGCCAGAATGGCGCTGATCGCG
>JAAYJC010000029.1 GCA_012523085.1 Clostridiales bacterium | reverse complement strand
TATTGATTCGCTTTCTCTTAGCTTTTAAACTAGTTCTAGCTTACTCAAAATAATCTTACTAAAAGCCCTTTTATGGTGTTTTAAGCTTTCGTACATTGTTTAATTTGCAAGGTACAAACCACAGTGTGGCTTCGTTGCGCCGCCTGTTTCTTTGGTATTCGTCAAGAGAAGCGCGGACATTAAATATAACATAAAAAACGGTTGTTGTCAAGCCTTTTTTTCATTTCGTTTTTCGGTTATTTTCCATTCTGCCGCTTTCCTTTGTCGGCGCGCTGATTAATAAAATACCATCCGATTCGACATTTGTCAATACCTATTTTTATGCCTTTTTATGACATACTCTTATGCCATTTTTCCGGCATATCGACTTCAAGATTTTGTGCGCACATATAATATTATATGTATAGCAGGCAGTTGTCTGCCTTTACCTGCCTGCTATACAAAAATGTTTACATTTCGGTTCTTGTGTTTATGTTATCGCTTGACCGCATATTATGAAAGGAATCGCCGCTTGCGATAATCGGCTCGGGAATCGGATCGGCTATCGGTTCCGGTAATGTCTCGGGCGTCGGCAGCGTTTTTGGCAGCGGCCGCGGCTCCGGTGCCGGCCTTTTCTCTGTTGCCTGTTCCGCTTTTTTCTCGTTTTCCGGTTTCATTGTTGCCTCCATGAAAAATGCATTCTTATTGCGTCGCAATCTTATTGCTTATATTCTCTGCATTACAATACAAGCTATACTGAGATCGGGTATTTTGCCGTCTGCAATATTTACCTGACGGACCTATCTTAAAAACAAATTTGACTTTTCAGAACATATTTGTTAAAATCAGCCTGTTATTTTCCGGTGTCATATCTGCCGGAATGCGAAAGGAGTTCGGGTTATGACTGTTTTATATGAGGCGGGCTTGGTCTGAAACCGAATATCGGGCGTCGGTTTGCTTGGAAGGTTTATAGGCTTCCGAATTTGCCGTGCCGTTTAAAGTAACCTATCGTGAATCCTGTAAACTGACCGCAGTTTGCAGCCGACGGGCTGCTTGCCGCGGTATTTTTGCGCCCATTTTAACTGATAAAAACTTAAAAGGAAGTATGAATATGCTTGCGTAAATCATGGCCGACCAACCAAATATCATTAACGCGAAAGCTTTATTTCGCGCTGTTGGGAGCAATGTCATTGAAATCAAAAAACAACGAATCTTGCCTGATGAAAAACCCATCGGGAAAAGATTTTTTACCGCATCACCGTAAGGATAAGCCCGATTATCGCAGGCAGGCGTGCCGGGAACCGTTTACCTGCAAGGTCTGTGGAATGCTCGTCGTACCCGGCGGCGCCGGAACAGAACACCGCAACCATTGTCCGAATTGTCTGTCCAGCGTTCATGTTGACAACGACCCGGGCGACAGAGCGGCTGACTGCGGTGCGGTTATGGAACCAATCGGCGTTTGGGTGCGGAAAAACGGCGAATGGGCGATTATACACCGCTGCAGATTATGCGGAACACTCAGTTCAAATCGGATAGCGGCGGATGACAACCCAACGCTTCTGATGTCAATCGCCGTAAAGCCGTTGGCTTCGCCGCCGTTCCCGCTGGGGCTGCTGGAGCAGAGGTTCAGCGGGAAATGATCAGGTGAACAGCCGGTATAATACTCCGCGGTATTAAACAATCATAGCGCATATCCCGAGGGAGGACTATAGCTATACCATCAAAAGCAATACCGCTCCGGCGATTACATAATTCTTATGGAAAGGATGGTTTCATATGAAAAACATATTATTCGATCTCAAAAGCAAAAACAAGAGAGTGACTATACTTTAGCCCTCCTGTGATACGGAGGAAATGGCGTGAAAATCCTTTCACACTATTGGTGCTGCCGCTTCGCGGCAGAATGGAGATTAATATGAACAGAGATTTTATAGCCAAACATTGGTACGCCGATATTTATGAGCAGTTTGAGAACCAGACCGACGATGTTGAGTTTTTGTTAAACCTCCTTCGCCAACGCAAAAACGGCGCACCGCAGAAAATACTCGAGGCAGCCTGCGGTGGCGGCAGGATATGCCTGCCGCTTGCAAAGGCGGGTCACATTGTTACCGGCTTTGATGCCGATGCGCATATGCTGCTTCGCTGCTATCGCAAAATGAAGGGTATGAGCAACATTGTCTGTTACTCGGCCGACGCTTTAACCTCAGATTGGGGATCGGATTTTGATGTGGTGGTTTTAGCGGGCAATCTGCTGCTAAACATTGAAACCGATACAGACTATGCAAAGGCCCAGCAAATCTTTATCCGCAAGGCGGCATCGGCGCTCAAGCCCGGCGGGCATCTGTTTTTGGATTTCGATCTTCTCTTCGATCCGGCGCGGTTCTTTAGCAGCCTGCGGGAGAGCAGCTATTTTAGTGGCACAGACGACATGGGAACATCCGGGCGCACGGTCAGCTGCGGCTCGGTTTACGATCCCGTGACCCGTATATGTGCGGGAACAAACCATTGGGAACTCACGACGAATAACGGAGAATCTTTCATCATCCCAAAGGTATGGCATAAACACATACCGACACAGGCGCAGGTCTACAGCTGGCTTGATGAAGCGGGTTTATCCATCGAGAGGTCATTTAAAAACTACCTGGACGAACCCATTCCCGAACCAATCGACGAATCGACATTTCGGGCGACCGTCTGGGCAAAAAAGAATACTTAATCCCTCTGCCGGGATGTCGGCATACCATTTCAATATAAACACAGTATTTATACTAACCTGCAAATTTATATAAATAGTAAAATACTGTGCCAAAATAGCCGCTTATGTGTTATCATATACGCATAAGTTTATGACTTGATTTATAGAATGGGGGTATACATATGGCGAAATACGGCAAAGAGGTCTTTCATAAATACGATATGCCGCATACCATTGAAAAAAAGGGCATCGCTTACGCAAAAACAATTGAGGAAGCGAAGCGCGAAACCAAAGTCGTCCGCGAAACGGATGTCATTGTGATCGGCGGAGGCCCCGGAGGTATCGCAGCGGCAGTCAGCGCCGCCAGAGGCGGGGCCAAAACGATTCTGATCGAGCGGTACGGTCATCTCGGCGGCATGTCCACCGGCGGTCTTGTCAACATCATCCCGAACCTTGGCAGTATTTACGGTGAGCAGCTGATCGGCGGATTTTGTCAGGAATTAATCGACAACCTAGCGGCACGCGGCGCGGCATGCTTCCCGGAAAAACGCTTTTGGGGTAAAAGCGAAGCTTCTGTTGTGGATAAATACCTCAAGGCAAATATGATGCACTTCTATATCAGGAAAAACGAAAATGAGGAATATGTCGTGTTATACACGGCGGTGATTGATCCCGAGGTTGCAAAGGACGAGATGAACACGATGGTCACAAATGCCGGCGCCGACCTGCTCCTGCATACCTGGGTAACCGAACCCATTATGGACGGCAACACGGTAAAAGGCGTTATTGTGGAAACCAAATCCGGCAGACAGGCCCTTCTCGGTAAGGTTGTGATCGACTGCACGGGAGACGGCGATATGCTGCCGAAAACCGGAACGGAAACGACGGACTATATGATACCTGGCTCCAGAATCGCACAATTCGGCTGGGTTTATTGGGTATGCAATGTTGACTTGAAAAAATACGATAATTTCATCAGCACCGAGCCAGAAGCGTATAAAAAAGTAACTCAGGAAATCCTCAGCATGGGAGGCTCTCCGCTTTTCTGCCGAGGCCTTCTGGATCATCAGGAGGGCGTTGTCTGGATACACCGCCTGATCGGTTCCCTGAACCAGATCGAACCGGAGGAAATGACCTATATCGATGTGACGACCCGGAAAAAATCCGTCAGAAACTGGGAGCTTCTGAAAAAATACATGCCGGGATTTGAAAAGAGCTTTATCATGCTTTCCGCGCCCCAACTCGGCACCTCCGGCGGACGCAGGATTATCGGCGAATATTATCTCACCGAAAAGGACATGGATACCGACCAGCCCTTTGAGGATACGATTGCCATCTTCGCGGATAATGACCGCGGCGCAAAGTCTCTTGACTATCCCAGGACATATGTTCCCTACCGAGCGCTGGTCCCGAAAGATACGGAAGGCCTGCTCGTCGCCTGCCGTGCCTTCTCCGCCGATCATGACTTCAGCGAATTTTTCAATCTTATCCCGCATTGCATGTGCTTCGGCCAGGCAGCCGGTTCCGCCGCGGCTATCGCCGTACAGGATAGCGTCGCGGTCAGAAACGTAAACTTCCAAAAGCTGAGAAACGAGTTGCTGAAATACGGCGCCATTTTGCCCTAAAGCATCCGGAGCGGACATTAACCGATACGATGACCATCCGCGGAAAGATAAAACCCAAAACAACGAAAGGAAACCCGGAAGCAAATGCCGGGACAGGATGACATGAGCTATCGAGATTATCCGAATCTGTTCAAACCGATAAAAATCGGAGACAGAGTATTCCGCAACAGAATCTTCTCATCGCCCACCGGTCACTCCGATATGTCTCTGGAGGGAAAGCACAGCGAGGATGTCATCGCCTATTACGCAAGAAAAGCAAAAGGCGGGGCCGCTGCGGTTACGATGGGCGAAGCGGTTGTGGACAGCAAATATGGCTACCAGTACCCGCTTCAAATCAGGCTTGACAATATGGGCTCCATGCCGACGCTAGGCAGGATGGCCGACTGCGTTTCGCGGCACGGCGCCGTTGCGTCAATCGAGCTTCAGCATGCCGGAATGGGCGCAACCCCGACACAGGGCAATCCCATTTATGGCCCCTCCGAATGTGTTGAAAACGGCGTGCCGGTTTTGGAAATGCCGGAAGAGATCATATGGGAGACCATAGAGAAATATGCCAAAGCGGCGCGTACCGTGAAGAACATGGGCTTTGGTATGGTGACGGTGCATGCCGGGCACGGCTGGCTGCTCAACCAGTTCTTCGCGCCCAGAATCAATAAACGCACCGACAAATGGGGCGGCAGCGCCGAAAACCGTGCCCGTTTTGCTGTAGAGGTCGTGGATGCCATTCATCGCGCCTGCGGAAAGGGTTTCCCGGTAGAGGTCCGCATCAGCGGCACGGAGTGCCATGATATGGGATACGGCATTGAAGAAGGCGTTAAATTCGCCGAACAGCTGGACGGACATGCCGATATCATCCATGTTTCCGTCGGCAACTCTACGGGGCTGACCGGCAGAAACAATGTATTCTCCCATACGCATCCGAGCATGTTTTTAGAAGACGGCGTTAACGTCAAGTATGCCGCGGAAGTCAAAAAGCATGTGAAAAAGTCAAAGGTTGCGACAGTCGGCGCGCTGAGCGATCCCGTCATGATGGAGGAAATCATCGCCTCCGGCAAAGCGGACATCGTGGAGATAGCCCGCGGCTTGATCTGCGACCCGGATATCCCGAACAAGGCCCGGGACGGGCGCGAGGACGAGATTATCCGCTGCATGCGTTGCCTGAGTTGTTTTTCGCAGGCCATGTCCAAGGGCCATCTGTTTTGCACCTTAAACCCGGTAACGAACCGTGAGAGGTATTTGGAGAAATCTGTGGTGCCCGTTAACAAACAAAAGGTTCTGGTGGTTGGCGGCGGCATCGCCGGTATGCAGGCGGCGCTGTCCGCGGCAAAATACGGGCATGAGGTTGTTCTATGTGAAAAGGACGGCAGACTTGGCGGCAAAATGTGCTGTGAAGAAAACGTTCCGTTCAAAGTTCATTTGAAGGATTACATAGAGATGCAGACGCGTAAGATCAAGAGGGCGGCCATTGACTTGCGTTTGAATACCGAGGTCACGCCGGAATATGCAGGCAAAGTCGGCGCCGATGTGATCATCGCGGCTTTGGGCTCCGTCCCATGCAGACCGGATATGCCGGGCATTGACAATCAAAACGTCCTGAGCGCCGAAGAAGCGTTCGCCTCACCGGACAAAGTCGGTGAGACTGCCGTTATCATCGGAGCGGGTCTGGTGGGTCTGGAGCTGGCTATTTATCTTTCGATGCTGGGGAAACGCGTTGCGGTCAGTGAAATGACCGGTTCGATGAATATGGGCGGGAACTTCCTGCACGGCATATCCGTTTCAGCAGAGCTTGACCGGTATGGCGTTGCGGTGCATTGCGACAGCAAGGCCGTGAAAGCCGATGAAAACGGAATATGGTGCGAGACCCGGGAAGGCCTTAAGCACATTCCGGGCGAAACCGTTATTTATGCCATCGGTCAAAAGCCGCTGGACGAGCAGGCCGCCGCACTGTATTGTTGCGCGAGGCGTTTTTATCAAGTCGGCGATTGCCTCTTCCCCGCCTCAATCAGCGAGGCCAACGCCCTCGCCGCCACCATTGCCATGGACATCAGTACCCGCTGACGTTTACCCTGTCTTATCATTATATATATAATAAAGGAGAAGAGAGATTTGAAATATCCGTTTTCCGAATCAGAGCTGAACATTTCATACGAAAAGCCGGGTGCGATGCCGGGTCTGCCGCCCACTCAGGAGTTCACCTACCCGGTCTCGCAGCGCGAGGGCGTCATCGCAACATATCAGCGTGAACCCATCTGGCTGATCGCCGGCAGCGAAGTCAGCTACTTTGCGCCCAAAGTGCATCCCGACAATGTTGCCAGAGCAACAGTTATGGACGGCAGCGGTATGCTAGCCCAGACGGACGGGCCGGATATGTTCGGCGTTGAATGGGAGTTTGTTCCCGCAGCCGGCGGGAGCATGGTCAGGCCCGGCAACCCGATGCTTAAGGATGCAAACGACTGGGAAAGCGTAATCAAGTTCCCTGATATCGGGAAATGGGACTGGGCGGGCTCCAAAGCCGAGAATAAGGCGCACCTCTCGAAAGGCAAGTTCTATTCCATGTGGCAGCTGAACGGTTTTTTTGAAAGACTGATCTCGTTTATGGAGTTTGAAAATGCCGCTTATGCCTTAATCGACGAAGATCAGCAGGATGCCGTCAAGGCTCTGTTTGACAAGCTTGCCGACTTCTACATCACGCTTTTTGACGAATCTCTCAAACACTTCCCCCAGGTTGACGGATTCTTTATCCACGACGATTGGGGCTCTCAGCGCGCACCGTTCTTCTCTCCGGCAGTAGCGGAGGAAATGCTCGTGCCCGCGATGAAAAAGGTCACCGATTACATCCACAGCCGCGGCAGATACGCGGAGCTGCACAGCTGCGGACATCTTGCGCTTCAGGTTCCGAACATGATTAAGGCCGGCTGGGACCTCTGGTGCCCGCAGATACTCAACGACACGCATGAAATCTTTGATCTGTACGGCGATAAGATTATTATCGGTGTCGCGCCGACCGGGCCCACAAGCGTATTCACCATGCCGAAGCCCGGTAGCGAAGCCGAGGACATAGCGGCGGCGGAGTCCTTCACGGAGCGGTTCTGCCGCAAAGATAAACCGATAGTCTTTAACATGTATTCCTCAATGATGCTGTCCCCGGCCTACCGCTCCGCGCTCTATAAAGCTTCGCGGCTGAAATACCAGGCATAGCAATTTTTGTGCCGGGGACCCCGCGGGTTTTTCCCGGCGCCTCCCGGAAGCTAATTTTGGTTAGTATTTGTATAAAACGTATTCATTGCCTCATTTTTGCTTTTGTCAGCTTGTTTTCCGCCCGCGGTCAATACCTTGTTTTGAACAATAATGCCCTGTTTTCGAGCAAAACGGGGCATTATTCTATATATTTCAAACTTTTAAATGCCTGCTTTACAGGGAATTTAATCTCTCCTCGGATTGAAGCGTATTGACTTATTACGCAACACAGGATAGTGTTAAAACATGATTTATACTATATTATCGTATTAATGGAGAATAGTTAAAAAGAGTTCCCGAAGCCTGTGCCCCGCCGCCGCATACGCTTGGGTCAAAGTGAAAGGAGTGAAGAACTTATGGGGAAAACACAGATAGGGATATCCTTAAAATCTGCCAGCGAACAGGCCGCCGCTGCGATTGCCGCCATGCCTGAACAACCAAAATCCATCCGCTGTCCGATCTGCGACATAAGGTGCCTGACCTATTCGGCTTTGACCGACCATTATGCTGCAAATCATCCGGACTGCGTTATTCCCACAACCATAACGCTGCATGTAAACGGGAAAGCCTGCAGTCTGATCATTGAACCGCATTTGACACTGAAACAGGTTTTGCAGTATCATCTCGGCTTAATCGGCGCCAAGGAAATGTGCGACAGGGGCGCTTGCGGTTCCTGCACCGTTATCATAGACGGCAAACCGGCGCTTTCCTGCAACATCCTCGCTGCGGAATGCGAGGGGAAGATCATCGAAACGGTTGAGGGAATAGCGGTTATCCCGAAATGGAAGCCTCTGATTGACGCGTACTGCAAATGGGACGCCATGCAGTGCGGTTACTGTACGCCGGGCTTTTTGGTTGCGGCCAAGGTTTTACTCGACAGGAATCCCCACCCCACTGAAAAAGAAATCAATGAAGCGCTCAGCGGAAACATATGCATTTGCGGAACATATCCCCGCCACGCGCAGGCAATACTGGAAGCGGTGAAGATTATGGCGGAAGGGAGTGACAGTTAATGCCGGACTATACCGGGGCAAACGGACTGAGAGAAAGTTTCAGAGTTGTGGGTAAGCCCAACATACCCGGTCTTACCTCGTATGCGATGGCTACCGGTATCGCAAAATTCGGCTCGGATTTTACCGTACCGGATATGCTGTTCGCCAAGATTTTAAGGAGCCCTTTCGCCCACGCAAAGGTGCTCGCCATTGACGCCTCAAAAGCCCTTGCCATTCCTGGCGTCGTGGATGTCGTCAAGTGGGACGATCCGATTTTTGGCGATATCACGCAAAACCCCTTCAGCACAAGCAAGACGGGCTATCTGCCGAATGAGGCGCACAAGGAGGGCGCGGAGGTCGGTGCCGTCGTCATCGCGGAAAGTGAGGCGCTGTGTGATGAAGCGCTTTGCGCGCTTCATGTTCAGTGGGAAGAGCTGCCTTTTATCGTCGATATCAAAAAGGGCCTTGATCCGGATTTTCCCGCCATACGCGGACCTGAATGGGACGAATCCCATACCTATAATCCGCCGCCGAAAACTACGGAAGGACATACATGGATGGCTACCCATTATCCCGAGGATCCTAGAAAGAAGGGTAATGTAGGCTGGTCAACCAAAGCCGAGGGCGACATGGCGTCAGGCTGGAAGCAGGCCGACTTTATACTGGAATACGAAGTGAATGTACACGATGTTGTCTCCCTTCTTCCCAATCCCCAGGCTTCGGTCGCCTGGTGGACCGATGATATGTACAGGCCGGGCAAAACCCTCCGAATCGAGGGCGCCGTGCAGCGCAGGGGGGCTATTGCCACCATGTATAAAATGCCCGACGAGAATGTCATTCAGGAGGGTTTATTCCAGGGCGGCAAATACTGCGACTGGGGTCTCAGGATGGCGCAGGAGATTACGCCGCTTTTGAGCAAGAGGGTCAACAGACCCGTCCGCTGCTGCAATACGCGTGAAGAAAACTTTGATATGTGCGTAAACGAACGCTTTGCACACATAAAGCTGGGTGTGACAAACGAAGGCCTGATCACTGCCGTGGACGACAGCAGCCTTCTGGATCACGGTGCGCCGGGTTCATCCGAAATGACCGTATACGACAGGGACTGGACCGGTTACTACACATTAAAGTGCGAGAACATCACCCAGCGCTATACGGTCGTGGATTCCAATCGGGGTTTCATGCATACCTGCGGTCAGTTTGTACCGTATAGCTGGGACATGCTCACCGTCGGCATTTACCTGATTGCGGAAAAGCTAGGCAAGGATCCGACGGAAATCGCCCGTTTAAACCTGCACGGGCCGGATTCTCAGAAAGACACAAGACCGGTACCCAGCTTTGAAGCTTGCCTGAACGAGGGCAAAAAGCTGATGAACTGGAATTGGCATCCCGCCGGAACAAAGCGCCTGCCCGACGGAAGGCTGCACGGCGCGTCCTTCCGCTATCAGATGTGCCCGAGGCACGCTTTCCTGAAATACTTCTGCAAGCTGGAATACAGAGACGGCGTCGTGCATTTCCCGACACAGGGTCCTATTGCCGGATGGTTTGGCACTGAGTGTTTTACGATGATTATCGCCGAGGAACTGGGGCTCATGTTTGACGATATTGCCGTGGACTATGATTATAGGGCAGAGCATACCGACGAAGCCGGCGGCTCCGACGGCGTAACCGGTCACGGCTGGGTTGTCAAGGAATGCGCCAATATGCTCAAAAAGAAAATACTGGAAGCTGCCGCCAGGGAAGCGCAGGAGACTGTTATCCGGTTCGGTCCGATGGAAATGCCCAAGCCCGAAAGTCCGCTCAAGAGCTATAAAGCAGAAGACCTTGACATAATGGACGGCAAGGTCTTCGTCAAATCCGATCCTTCCAAGTTTGTTTTGTTTTCCCAAGCGACCACTGAAACCATCACAGCCGATTTCGGCAGTTATTCGCCCAAGTCGGCATGGGCAACTCAGTTTGGCCGAAAGCTTGATACAATGAACACCTCCTGGTGCGAGGTCGCGGTGGACGATGAGACCGGTGAGGTGGAGATCCTGAAATATCTCGTTGTTGCCGATCCCGGCAAGGTTATTCGCTTAACATCTTTTGAGAGCCAGATTGATCAAGTCGTGTTCTTCTCTCAGGGCTGCCAGCTGCTGGAGGAATACATATTAGATCCCGAAACCGGCGTCAAGCTCAACGGCAATATGCTGGATTACAGGAAACCGACAACCCTGGATGTGCCCATCGTTGACAAAGAGATTCTGGAGCTCAGGTCAGGTGACGGCGCTTACGGCGCTTCAGGCATCGCGCACAACCTGGCCAATTCACATTTGATCATCACGGCAATACACAATGCCACCGGCGTATGGGTGGATCCGCCCGCGACGCCGGATCGGATGCTCAAAGCGCTGGGCAAATGTTAAATGCTGTAAGCTTGGCAAGGAGGAAATGATGAGACCTTTCAACCATATAAATGCGGCCTCGCTGTCGGAGGCCGCAAACGCCTTGAAAAAAGGCGGAGCGGTTGCCATTGCAGGCGGCGGCGATCTGCTTGGCGCGCTTAAGGACAATATATTTCCGGCATATCCCAAAACGGTTGTCAACCTTAAGTCCATCCCCGCCCTCAGTGACATCACAGCGGACGGTGAGGGACTTAAAATAGGCGCGCTCGCAACGCTTGCCGATATCGCCCGAAGCCCCGTCGTTTCGGAAAACGCAAAAATACTGGCGCAGGCGGCGGGAATGGCCTCTTCCCCGACGCTGCGGGAAACGACGACCATCGGCGGAAACCTGTGCCAGCTGCCCCGCTGCTGGTATTTCAGAAAGCTCAATAACCGGTTTGACTGCGCGCGCAAGGGCGGTACGAGGTGCTTTGCCCTAACAGGAGACAACCGATATCATTCCGTTTTCGGCGGTACGACCTTTGAAACGTCTCCCGGTGTTAACAGGATATGCATCGCCGTAAATCAAAGCGATCTTGCCCCGGTCCTGACGGTTCTGGGGGCAAAATTCAAGACGACGGAAAGGCTGATTGATGCGGGTGATTTCTTCGGTGTCGGCGTTATGACCGCCAACGTTTGTCGATGCGGCGAAATTTTAACCGAAATTCAAATTCCCAAATCCGACTTTTTAAAATCAGGCGGATACAGGCGATTTGCCTTTCGTAAGAGCATAGACTTCCCTGTCATTAACCTTGCCATAGCGGCAGACGAAAAAGGGTATTTTCGCATTTGTCTCGGCGGTGTCGCGCCTGTTCCCTACCGTTGCACAAAAGCCGAAGATCTGCTTAAGGGCCGCGAGATTACACAGGAGCTTGCGGAAAAGGCGGGCATTGCCGCGGCTGAGGGCGCCGAACCCTATGAAGCCAATGCCTACAAGGTGCAGCTGATTAAAACACTTGTGAAAAGAGAGCTTCTTTCCTTATAATCCGTTATGTCCCGGTTCCCCTAAAAAGGGCTGATGCCATGCATAATTTGCAGGCGTCGGCCCTTTTTTTACAAAGTGACATCGCAAAAAGTCTGCTTCTGCATATTATGGAATT
>JAAYJC010000237.1 GCA_012523085.1 Clostridiales bacterium | reverse complement strand
GCCAGGCTTTCGTTTCCTGTTAAACTGTAAGTGGCTCAATGCTGTTCCTCCTTGTTTAGCATTTCCACTTACATTGTATGGGATGGCAACGAGCCTCTTTTATTTCACTTAATCTTACAACTCACCGGTGGTGCCGCATGAACAGTAAAAAGAAAAGAAGCCCTCTTTATGAGGTGTGGTTAAGACTTCGCGTTCAGCCAATGGCTATGGTTACTCTGTCTGGAATCATTATTTTAATTCTTGTCGCGATATTCGCCGACGTGATAGCAGATTACAATGGAATGGCTCTAATGCAGGTTCCGGCAAACAAACTGTTGCCGCCCAGCGCGGAGCATATTTTCGGCACGGATAATTTTGGCCGGGATATGTTCGCCAGAATTGTCCATGGTGCTAGAATCGCGGTTTTGATTTCCTTTACTTCTGTCATTTTTTCAACTACGGTTGGTATTATACTTGCCTGCAGCGCTACGCTTTTTGGCGGAAAGGTAGATATGGTCATTATGCGAGTTATCGATGTGCTTTCTGCAATCCCAAACATTGTGATAGCCTTGTCGATTGTCGCCGGGCTTGGCGCTGGCGTTTGGCAGCTTGTCGTGGCGATGGGCATATCCAGTATTCCCATGCCCACAAGGATGATCCGTAGCAAAGCGATCAGCATAGTAAATATGGAATATATCGAATCTGCAAAAGCGCTTGGGGCCAAGACGCCCCATATCATCACAAATCATTTGGTACCCAATCTAATAAGTATTATACTGGTTGTTGGAACCTCTCAGATAGCCGGGGCTATAATGACGACCGCGACACTAAGTTTTTTGGGTTTGGGCGTTACGCCACCTGCGCCGGAATGGGGTCTGATGCTCAATGATGGAATGACATATATGCGCCGTGATCCGCATATGGTTTATGTTCCCGGTGCGGCCGTATTGCTGACTTCGCTTTGTGTTGCTATTTTCGGAGATTTTTTAAGAGATGCTTTTGACCCGCAGCTCAAAGGGCGGATATAGGAGGCGCGCAGAATGAATGAAAAGTTATTAACCATACGCGACCTAACCGTCAAATATACAGTTGAGAAGGTCGTTTCATATGCGGTAAATGGCATTAGCTTGTCGCTTAATAAAGGCGAGATTTTGGCGCTGGTAGGCGAAACCGGAGCGGGGAAGACTACTACTGCTCTCAGCTTGATGGGTTTGCTGCCAAGGTACACCGCAAAACTGAATGGAGAAATAATTTTCAAAGGCAAAAACATTATGGGCATCGGTGAAGATGAATACAGGAAAATACGCGGACGTGAAATATCGATGATATTTCAGGATCCTATGACCAGTTTGAATCCGGTGTTCCGGGTAGGAGAACAGATATCGGACGTACTGCGGATACACAATAAAGATATGAATCCGCGTGAAATCCAAGAGGCTTGTGATAAATTATTAGACCAAGTTGGTATACCGCCGTCACGGAAAGATGAATATCCTCACCAGTTTTCGGGTGGCATGAAGCAGCGGATTATGATAGCTATAGCTATTGCCT
Source organism: Clostridiales bacterium (assembly GCA_012523085.1). GTDB lineage: Bacteria > Bacillota > Clostridia > Oscillospirales > Oscillospiraceae > JAAYOP01. Next base: position 3,148 of record JAAYJC010000237.1, on the reverse strand, counting down.
GCAAACCGGATCTGCTGATAGCAGACGAGCCGACGACAGCCCTCGACGTTACAATACAAGCACAGGTCGTCAAGTTGATGCGAACTCTGCAAAAAGAATTAGGTTCATCAGTCATTATGATCACCCATGACTTGGGACTTGTGGCTAATTTCTGTGATAACGTGGCCGTCATGTATGCTGGCGAGATTGTGGAATACGGTTCATTGGAGGAGATTTTTGACAAGAGTAGAGCGCATCATCCTTACACCAACGGTCTCTTTGGATCCTTGCCGAATATTATGGAGAAAGCCGACAGATTAACACCTATTTTTGGTTTGACTCCCCATCCATCAGAGCTGCCAGAAGGATGCAAGTTTCATCCGCGCTGTCCGGAATGTACTGAAGTATGCAAAAAAGGCGACGTACCTGTTTGGGTAAACGGCGGACACAGAATACAGTGTCACTTGGTATTTGGGAGGATGGGAGATGAGTAATGGTAAGAATGTATTGCTTGAAGTACAGAATTTAAAGAAATACTTTGATACACCAAGAGGGCCGCTTCATGCCGTGGATGACATATCATTTAAACTGTTTGAGGGCGAAACGCTGGGGGTAGTTGGAGAATCAGGTTGCGGCAAGTCTACTTTGGGCCGTACAATATTAAGACTGATTCCTTCCACGGCCGGCAAAATTATTTTTAACGGAACGGATATAACGCACATCAGAAGGAAGGATCTCAGGGAACTCAGGAAACAGATGCAGATTATCTTTCAGGATCCTTTCGCCTCGCTAGACCCCAAGATGTCTGTCTTCCAAATAATCAATGAGCCATTTAAGATCCACAAGTTATATAAGGATAAGCAAGAGCGCTTTAACCGTGTAACCGAGCTGATGGAGATTGTGGGGCTTGATCCGCATTACATTATTAACACCTATCCCCATGAGCTGGACGGAGGACGAAGGCAGCGTATCGGTGTAGCCAGAGCGCTTGCCTTAAATCCCAAATTTATAGTTTGCGACGAGCCAGTATCCGCTTTGGATGTATCTATTCAAGCCCAGATACTGAATCTTATGATGGATTTGAAGGACGAGCTGGATCTTACATATATATTTATTACCCATAACTTGTCGGTAGCAAAGCATATTTCAGACGATATCCTTGTGATGTATATGGGGAAAATGGTAGAAAAGGCCTCGTCGGACAGATTGTTTGAAAATCCTCTGCATCCCTACACTAAAGCCCTTTTATCGGCAATACCGATACCCGATGCTAGCTACAAGGGCAAGGAGGCTGAAGTGCTGCAGGGAGAAGTTACATCGCCTGTTATGCCATCGGAAAACTGTCGTTTTTCGCCGCGCTGTCCGCTCGCCAGAGAAGAATGTTTCTCTGCTTCTCCGGAGTTTGTTGAGGTGGAGGATAAACATTATGTTGCTTGTCACTTAATAAAAAAGTGTAATAATTAACGACAAATTTTAGGCCATAAAGTGGCGGAAAGGAGTTTTTCTATGGTGGAACCTATCAAACTTTTAACTAGAAAAGCGCTGATGCCGGGTTCTTCTCCAGCATTCGACAAAATTGAGGATTTCGCAGAAAGAGGAATGGCGCGACATAATCCTCTGCTTATGCACAACTACGGCAGAAACATTTACGAAAAAGGCGAAAAGATCGGCTACGCGCTTGATGTCCGTATCTGCGGATACAGAGGTCTTCCGATCAATCAGATCCTTGCGCTGGGGTTTGAGGTTGACGGGCAGTGGATTCCGGATGAATGCAAAGAAATATGGTTTGCCGATCGCAAATTCTCATATTCGGACATCGGCACAGACAGATTCGACAATGATTACTTCTGGAAATATACTGACTATCTGCGCGTCTTCTTCGCTATCCCTGGCGGGATTCCGCAAGGTGTTTACCGTGTAAAATACGGTCTGGCATTACAGGATCATTATTCCAGCGTAGCCTATTGCGAAAAAGACGTGACGATCGTTTGACTAAAAGATGGAGGTATAGATTGTGAAAACAAATAACCCGATTAAACTGGGGGTCTCTCTGTACAGTTATCAGGAAGCGATCTGGAGAGGTGAGTTGGATCTGGAAGGAGCACTAACCGCCGTCGCTGGTTGTGGCGCGGAAGGCGTTGAGCTTTTCGGAGAGGCCTTCCTGCCCCAATTCCCACACATCCCCGACGAATTCCTATACAAATGGCATTATATGCTGGATAATCTCGGTCTTGAACCGGTCTGCTATGAGCATTTCTCTGACAGGCGTTTCTGGAAAGACCCGAACAGGTTTTTGTCTGATGACGACGTTTATAATGTTACCGTCGGATATCTTAAGTCCGCCAAAAAATTAGGCTGCAAGTTTATTCGCCTGAGCCACGACGGCCATAACGGCGTATATATGCTGGGCAACGGCAAACATGAACAAACGGTGGTCAACGCACAGATATTCGAGCGTCTGCTCCCTGTGGCTGCCGAGCTCGGCGTCCAGATGGCGCTTGAGGTCCATGCCCCTGGTCTGCTGGACGACGGCGGAAACGACGACTTCCTTGAGGCGATCGAGCGCACCGGCATCCGGAATGGCGGCGGCCTGATGCTTGACTTTTCGGGCTGCTACCGCGATATGACGCCCATGCAAGAGGACAGCTACGTCAAAGCCGGTGCAAAACGCGATATCGTCCAGTACCTGCGTGAGATGAGCCGCAAAGCCTATACTTATGACGGCAACAACGATGTCGATTGGGACGAGGTTGAGGCAAAAATCAAAGAGATGGGCGCCGGCAGCGTTGAGCTTGGCATCCTCAACGGTACCGGTCGGGGCGGAATGAGCGGTGGCCTGCGTAAGCGACTGACCTCTCCCCCCAGCGTGATTAAAGAATACGCTTCTAAGCTAATCTATGTCCACGGCAAGATGCACTGGATTAACGAAGACTGTACCAGCGACGAAATGGATTATCCAAGACATCTCCAGGCGCTGAAGGACGGCGGCTACAAGGGGTATATCTCCTCCGAGTTTGAGGGACAGCGCTCTGTTCCCCATACCCTCAACGAAGTGGAATTCGTCCGTCGCCAACATGTGCTGATGAGGCAATGCTTGGGCTATTGATTAATAATAGTTTTGCTAATAGAGGCATTTGCGCAAATGTGCAAATGCCTCTATCACTTGAAG
>JAAYJC010000231.1 GCA_012523085.1 Clostridiales bacterium | reverse complement strand
TTGAAAATGCCGGCGGCGACATTGATGATTGCACCGGTAAGCGCATGATCATCTCCGCGACCCCCTTCCGCTGCGAAATGGCCGACGGCGGATTCGTCAGGCTCGTTGCCTGGGAGGAAGGTTCCTTTTAGATCGGAAAGGAGATACAAACACATATGAAAACACTTGCTGATATCAAAAAAGTGGCTGTTCTCGGCGCCGGCACCATGGGCCCCGGCATTGCCCAGATGTTCGCTATGGGCGGATATGAGGTCACCATGTGGACCCGCAGTGAAGCCACGCGTGAGAAGGCAAAGGAAACGCTTTACAAAAGCCTTGAAACCTTTGCGGAGGAGGGCCTTCTGCCGAAGGACCAAATCGATGCTGTTAACAACAAAGTCAGCTTCGCTCTGACCGTTGAAGACGCCATAAAGGGCGCAGATTTCATCCAGGAAACGATCGTGGAAAACAAGGACGCAAAGATTGCCCTGTTCAAGCAGGTGGAAGCCAGCGTCGGACGCGATACGATTATCGCGTCAAACACCTCCGGGCTGGATATTTTCGCTCTCGTTCCCGAACGCATTCTGCCCCAGATGATGATTGCGCACTGGTATGCGCCGGCTCAGCTCATTCCGCTGGTCGAGGTCGTCAAGGGCGCCGATACACCGGAGGAATACGCCAAGATTACAGTCGATCTGCTTGAAAAGTGCGGTAAGACCGCCGTACTGATGAAAAAGTTCATCCGCGGCTATATCGCAAACCGCATGCAGATGTGCATCAATCAGGAACTGTTTTATCTTCTTGACAACGGCTACTGCACGCCGGAAGACATCGACAAAGCCGTTAAGGCCAGCTTTATCCCCCGCGCCGTTGTTCTCGGTCTCTGCAAGCGCGCCGATTTCGGCGGACTGGACATGACCGCAAACAACTACAAGAACAAGAGCTACACGATGCCTCCCGAGGTGGATATGCCGACAACCCTGGCGGAACATATTGAAAAGGGCGAGCTCGGTTTGAAAACCGGCAAAGGCTTTTACGACTACACCGGTATTGACAAGCAGGCTCTTCTGGCCAAGCGCGACAAACAGCTCTTTGAGATCTTCAAGATCGCAAAGAAGTTTATGGACGATCCGGTTTAAGGCGTCTGACGCCCTGAATAAAAAATAACAGCGAAAGGAAGGAAATACGATGGCCAAATCCAATAAAGTAATGATCCAGGTTTGTTTGTGCGGTGCGGGTACAAAAAAAGAAAACGCGCCAACCGTTCCCTATACCGCCGAAGAGCTGGCTGAGCAGATCGTCGATTGTGCGAAAGCCGGCGCCTCCATTGCCCACATTCACGTCCGTGAGGACAAGATCGTTGACGGTGTCATGCAGATCGGCTACAAATCCATGAGCCTCCAGAAGTTTACCGAAGCCGTGGAGGTTACGCGCGAAATGTGCAAGAAAGCCGGCGTCGATATTCTGATCAACCTCACCACCTCGGGCGGAGAATACGAGGACCACAAACGCCTCCAGCACCTCGGTGCTTTGCTGCCCGAGATGTGTTCCTTCGACCCCAATACCCTCAACTGGGCCAACAGCTACATCTTCGAGAACAGCCCCCGCTTTTTGAACCTGTTGAGCCAGGAAGTCGTCAGGCTGGATATCAAGCCCGAGTTTGAAGTATTCGATACCGGCCATATCGACAGTGTTATGTATTATGTGAACAAGTGGAAGATTCCGCAGCCCGTTCACATTCAGTTTATCATGGGCGTCGGCGGCTCCCTGCCCGGAACCGCCTACAACCTTGCGTTTTTGGAAAGCAAGCTTCCCGAAGGCTCGACCTGGTCCGTGTCCGGCATCGGCGCAAAGACGCATATGCCCATGATGCTGGCCGGTCTGGCGCTGGGCTGCGACGGTCTCCGCGTCGGCCTTGAAGACAACATTTATCTGTCAAGGGGTGTCATCGCCACCAATCTCCAGCTTGTTGAACGCGCGGTGGCGCTCTCCAAGATTGCAGGCCGCGAAATTGCCACGGCGGACGACGCAAGGGAAATTCTCGGCATCACCCGCCATTGCCTGCGCGACGGAAAAACGGGCGAAGTCTCATTTAAAGCCTAGCGGATATGTCTTTCTCTATCCGAAAGGTTAAATAATAAAATTATATGTAACCACCGGCCAACAGTGCTTTTAACACTAGCCGGTGGTTACATGGAAAAGGAATAGATTAGTTAATGACCAAAAGTAAGGTGGTATCTTTAGATACCGCTATGGAAAAAATAAAAAGCGGTCAATGCCTGATGGTACCTGGCTTTGTGAATTGCGGCGTTCCCCAGACGCTTATCGCCGGAATTATCGAAAAGGGTTATACAGACCTGGATATCATATCCAACAACACAAGCGTCAAAGGCAAAGGAATCGGAAAGCTTGTCCATGAGAACAGGATCAGGCACATTACCTGTTCTCACATAGGAAATAACACGGAAACGGTCGAAAAAGTGGTGAACGGAGAAATAAACGTCACCTTCGTTCCTCAGGGTACCCTGTGCGAGCGCATACGCGCCGGCGGAGCCGGAATCGGCGGCGTTTTGACCCCGACAGGACTCGGCACAATAATGCAGGAAGGCAAGCAAATCTTGGAGGTTGACGGCAAGGCCTATATTCTGGAGTTGCCGCTTCGCGCCGATGTGGCGCTCATCCACGCCTGGAAGGCCGATAAAATGGGCAATGTCATATATCATCGAACCGCCCGGAACTTCAACCAGATCATGGCATCCGCGGCTGACTATGTCATCGTCGAAGCCGAAGAAATCGTTGAAATAGGCGAGCTCGATCCCGATATCATTGTAACGCCCGGTTGTCTTGTAGACATGGTCGTGCAGGCCAGACTGGAGGACAGAGATGAATAAGAGAGAATTTATTGCCAAAAGGGCGGCGCGGTTTTTTGAAGACGGCGACCTTGTCAATCTCGGGATCGGAATGCCTACGCTTTGCCTGAATTTTCTTCCCGAAGACGTCGATGTATGGGTCCAGTCGGAAAACGGCGTAATCGGCCTTAGCGGATCGCCCAAAGAAGGCGAAGAGGTGGATATCGATATTGTTGACGCGTCCGGGTCCGTCTCAACAATGCGTGTCGGCGGCTGTTGCTTTGACAGCTTTACCTCCTTCGGCCTGATTCGCGGCGGGCATGTGGCAGTCACGGTGCTGGGTGCGTATGAAGTCGATCAGGAAGGAAACCTTGCCAACTGGAGTATCCCGGGAAAAACCGTTGCCGGCATGGGCGGAGCCATGGATCTGGTCTCCGGTGCCAAGAAGGTTATCATCACCTCCGAGCATTGCGATAAGAAGGGAAACCCGAAAATCCTGAAGAAATGCACGCTTCCACTCACGGCCGTCAACGAGGTCGACTATATTATTACCGAACTCTGCGTGCTTCACCGCACCGAAGCCGGTTTGATTCTTGAGGAGCTTGCACCCGGTGTTTCCGTTGAAGAGGTCGTATCCAAAACCGATGCAGACCTTATTATCCCGGATAACATTAAAAGCATGGTCTAGGTTATTATTTTGGTATTGCCTGCCTGTGCGGGTGTTATGCCGCGTTTTAGCAGCCTGCTTTCATAGAAAGTTAAGGGGGCTTGTGAGTATAGGCTACCAAAAGCTTGCGCCAAAACCTTGTTCCCTTTAATATATAGTTGGGAGTTAAAATTAATTGCAGTTATTCATTATCTTGATATATTTTGCGGTTACTGTCGTAATCGGTGTTCTGTCCTCCAAAAAATCAAAGTCGTCCGACTCGTTTCACGGTACTGCGATGGGCCTGTTCGCCATCGTCGCGGCCTCGACGGGAGAATGGCTTGGGGGTACTTCAACAACGGGTGTTTCCGAGTACGGTTTTGATTATGGCCTTTCGGGCGCCTGGTACACAATCTCAAACGGCATCGGCATTATGTTTTTGGCGTTCTTTTTTGCAAAACTCTACCGCAGCCTGAATTCCGTTACCGTCCCCGGCATCATCGAGAAATTCTTTGGCGTTAAGGCAAGAACGGTTTCCAGTATCCTTCTGACGCTTGTCATGCTGGCCGTCGGGTTGTCTCAGATGATTGCCGCCGGAAAACTCGGTCAATCGCTTCTCGGATTCCCGTTTGTTCCGACGGTTCTCGTTTTTGCTTTGATTTTCATCGTTTATACGCTGGCCGGCGGAATGAACGCGGTTGCGTCTACAAATAAGATGCATCTGTTCGTTATGTACGGCGGCGTCATTTTGGCCATTATCTTCGCCGTGATAAAGATCGGCGGCTTTGACGCCATTTTCAGCGGGTTGAACGGCTCGAATATGTCGCCTGAAACAGCCGATGCCATTGCGCAGGCCAAGGCGTCGGCGGCGGCAGCGGGACACGCCTTCAAAGCGCCGCCCCAGGGCGAAGCTTCACGGTATTTAAACATGTTCACCATCGGTCTCCCCAAGGTATCCTCCTGGATCATCGCCTCTCTCCTCGGGGCATGCACCGCCCAGGCAGGCATTCAGCCGGTTCTTGCGGCCAAGGATATCCCGACTGCGAAGAAGGCCTGCATCATAACGGCTTTTGTCGCCGCGCCTTTCGGATTGTTTACCGCCTTCCTCGGCATGTCGGCCAAGGCCATGTTCAATAACGGCACGATGCTGTATGATAAGTCAGGCGAGCTTATAAACGGAAAATCCGCGCTGCCGACACTGATGATGAACATACACGACAACCCCACCATCGGCGGGATTGTCGGCGGGCTTGTCCTCGCGTCCATCCTCGCGGCTATCCTCTCTACCGTATCCCCGATCATTCTTTCTTCCGGAACGATGGTCACAAAGGACCTGTATCAGCGCGTTTTAAAAACCGATGCAACCGACGCCCAGGTCCTGAGAATGTCGCGCATCACAACCGCGCTGTCCGGCGTGATCTGCGCGGTCGGCGCAATTGCGCTTGTTGAGGCCTCCGCCGTGCTCGACATCGTTTACGCTGCCTATTCCCTGCGCGGCGCGCTGTTCATCGTTGTGCTGTTCGGTATCTACTGGAAACGCGCATCTGAAAAAGGCGCCTGCTGGAGTATGGTTATTACGGGCGCTGTCGCAATCTTCTGGAAAGCCTATTATATGGCAAACGGCAGCTACCCGATTACAAATAGCATTACCGAAACCTACGCCGCGGTTATTGTGGCAGCCATTACTGTCATCCTGTTCAGCGTTATATTCCCGAAGAAAAAAATCGCGGAGGTTTGATTTCCCGCCCGTACGAAATACTTAGCTTTCGGCAGTTACTGCCGGAAGCGGGGTTATCAAATTCACTGCCTCAGAACAAAGGATAAAACCATGAACAACATCCCCACCTATTCTGTCGTGGCCTTTTCGGGCACCGGCAAAACCACGCTGCTGGAGAAGCTTATTCCGGAGCTTAAGCGAAACGGTCTTCGCGTCGGCGTTTTAAAGCATGACGCGCATGACTTTGATGTTGACCGCGAGGGCAAAGACAGCTGGCGGCTGACCAATGCGGGCGCTGATGTAACGGCGATTGTCTCGGCCGAAAAGGCGGTCATAATGGAAAACCGGCCGGTCCCCGTCGAATCCGTTTTCCGGAAAATCGACAATGTGGATATTTTGATTACCGAAGGCTATAAGCACGGCGCGTGGCCGAAAATCGCTTTATACAGAAGCGCTTCCGGTAAGCCGCTGGCGCTTCCGCCGGAAGAATGCTTTGCGGTCATGTCCGATACCCCGCTGGATATCGGCACACCCCTCTTCGCACTTGACGACATACGGGGCCTTGCGGAATTAATTCTTTGCGATATGCGCGAAAAACAACAAAAAACAGCAAAGGACCGGTAGAAATGATAATCCCCGGAATCAAAGGACATTCGGAAACCGTCGTTTCAGAAAACAACACGGCTTTAGCCGCCGGCTCCGGTACGCTGAGGGTGTTCGCGACGCCGTTTATGATCGCACTGATGGAAAACGCCGCATATGAATCCATCGCGCCGTTTCTTGATGAAAGTCAAAGCTCCGTCGGGACGCTGATGAACGTATCCCACAGCGCGGCTACGCCGATTGGCATGATGGTATGGGCCGATAGCGAGGTCATCGCCGCAGACGGAAAAAAGATCGTATTTCGTGTCACAGCCTATGACAAAAGCGGCCTGATCGGCAGCGGCACACACGAACGCTATATTATCTCAACCGAACGTTTCCTGGAAAAGTGCCGCGCAAGAACGACAAATAATCGGTAAAAAACCGGATAAACAACAAAGGTGCAGCGCGAATTCGCGCTGCACCTTTGTTGTTTATCCGGTTCACACTACTCTCCGTGCTGCTGCTTCGCGGCAGCACGGAGAGTAGGATAATGTTTTAAAGGCCGTGGGCAAAGCGCCCACAGTTGAGGGCTTTTTCGGGCTATTCTGTCCTGAGGGCAACGACTGCTTCCTTTCTGGATGCCATTTTCGCCGGTATATATCCGCCAAGCACGGTGAGTACGGTGCTGATTATTATGAGTAACACAGCATGGGCAAATACCAGCGTCGCGACATTCCTGAGCTCTGTCATGCGATAAAGAAAAGCATTAATCGGGAACGTAAGGAGCCAGGCAATCAGTATACCGAGCAATCCGGAAAAAGCTCCGAGAATACAGGTTTCGGCGTTGAACACCCGCGAGATATCCCTTTTCCTGGCCCCGAGCGCCCGCAATATGCCGATTTCCTTCGTCCTTTCCAGAACAGATGTGTAAGTTATGATCGATATCATAATCAGGCTGACAACCAGAGAGATCGCGGCAAAAGCGATCAGAACGATGGTGATTCCGTCCATGATTCCGCCCGTCATTTGCGACATCGTACCGGCAAGGTCGGTAGCTACAATCAGGTCGTCGTCGGCCTTACCCTGATTATATGCCTCCAGATAATCCATTACCCTGTCCTTGTCTTCAAAATCGTCCGGAAAAACCAGAATCAAATACGGCGTAGCGTTCCCACCGAGATAGGACATAAATGCCGTCTTTGCTTCTTCGCTTTCGAAGTCCTGCATCGTCATGATGTTTTTTTGACTGTTTTCCTGCGCCTTGACAATCTGTGAATTTAGTGCGCTTTCTATGATCATTTCGGAAAGCTCGTCGCTATATGCTATGCCGGGCCCCAGAAGCGCCATGCTGACATCTTTTTTCGGCCTGACGATCCCGACGATCTCGGCTTCGATGCTGTTTTCCGAATCATACATCGCCGCATAATCGGTTCCCGGGATAAAAGAGCCGTATTCCGTTTGTATATAGTAATCGTCATTTGTAATGATTTTCAGCTTTATCCCGACAATTTCGGTAAACGGAACGCTGTCCAGCTCCTGCGTATCGATGCCGAGATTTTTCAGCACATTGTAATCGATACGATTTTTTTCATCGATAACAAGGATCAGCTCCGAAGCTTTCTCCGGATACGCGCCGCCCAGCAGATCATAGTTTTTCTCAAGAAATGGCTGCGCGTCCGATTTCAGGTCTTTCGGGTAAGAGGAAAGTCCGAATCCGGTTGTGCTTGTCATGGATGCGGCCCTGTCCCTGCCGCCGCCCATCGTTAACGCGCCGCCTATCGTTACGGGCATTACAATCCCGTCAATTTCACGCAGCATATTCATGGAAACAAGGCGGGTATAGCTCAGGTTGCTGCAGATTTCCGGATCGATTTCCGAAAGATAGTTCATAAAAGCATCGGTAAACACATTCGTATGGAGATAGTGACTTTCAGCCGGATCGTAAAGAAATACCTCATCCGAGTCTGCATATTCCAGCGTCCCCAGCATACGGTCTTGCATCTCATCTCGCAGTTCGGCCATGTCTTCCCTGTCCAGCGTCATCGCAGTCTGTGATATGATAATCGGAAATTCGGACATGGCGTCGCGCTGGAATTCGTCTATCTGCTTTTGAAACCCGGTTGAAAGGCTTAAAATGACCGCAATACCGATGATACCGATGCTGGATGCAAAAGCGGTAAGGAAGGTTCGGCCCTTTTTCGTCTTAAGGTTGTTGAATGACAATCTAAGCGCCGTCAAAAAGCTCATACTTGTCTTCTTGAGCGAAAACGCATCATTCCCCGCCTCTTCCGTATAGGGTCTGCTGTCGGCGGTAATCTTTCCGTCATGAAAGCGGATAATGCGGTCTGCGTATCTTTCGGCAATGTTCTGATTGTGCGTAACCATTATCACGAGCCTGTCGCCCGCAACTTCCTTGATCAGGTCCATGATTTGCGTGCTTGTCTTACTGTCCAGCGCGCCGGTCGGCTCGTCGCAAAGCAATATTTCCGGATCGTTAGCCAGCGCCCTTGCGATGGCTACGCGCTGCATCTGGCCGCCGGAGAGCTGGTTCGGTTTTTTGTGCAAATGCTCTTTCAGGCCGACCTTTGTTAAAACCGCCAGCGCCCGTTTCCTTTTTTCGTGCGCGGATACACCGCTGAGCGTCATGCCCAGCTCAACATTGGCAACGATGCTCAGGTGCATAATCAGGTTATAGCTTTGAAATACAAAGCCGATTGAGTTGTTTCGGTACGCATCCCAGTCCCTGTCTTTAAAATCCGAGGTCTTTTTGCCTTTAATGACAAGCTCCCCGGAATCGTAGCGGTCAAGTCCGCCGATTATATTAAGACAGGTTGTTTTTCCCGAGCCGCTTGTACCCAAAATCGCAACAAACTCTTTCTGCCGAAACGCGACACTGATGTCGTCGAGCGCTCTTGTTTCAATCCCACCGACGCAGTAGGTCTTTTTTATGTTTTTCATTACCAGCATGATTGTTATATGCTCCCTTCCGGAATCCTTTGCCAGTATATGTGTCCGTCCGCGCCCTGTCAATAAAGGAAATGTGAAACAATTGTAAATTAACATAAATAAATCATAGTTATTTCCGATAAATAAAGTAGAAACCGGATAATCGGCTCAACTGATGTAAGCCGTTCCGTTACGCGCCTATAATTAGGAGGATTCGCCGTATGATCAAAAACATGAGACTTTCGTTGAAGCTTATTTTGCTGTTTGTTCCGACCGTTCTGGCCCTTGTCGCTCTTCTTGTTTTCTTTGCCTTGCGCACCAACAGCAGCAACACAGAAACAAAGTACGCGCTTTATGACGAAGCTTATTTAAACACAGCCTCAATGATGCGGGCAGAAAGCAACTTATACCAGGCGCTTGTCACCGACAAGGTCCTCCATTATACCAGATCCTCGATAGGCAAGGAAGACAGGGACGCGCTGATTGACGAATTCAATCTGAAGACGGCGGAGGCCTACAGGCTGGTTGGCGAAGCGCTGGATAATCTGATGGGAAACGATGAGCTGTATTATCGTTATGTTTATAACGAAGGGACGTTGGAGCAGCACAGAGAACAATTTGAAAAAGACTATCTTGTCTGGTTCAACGCCTACAATTATGAAAACCAAAGCGGAAACATGGGTGTGAGATTCGCCTCGTTCAATCTTGTGAGCGGGGATATTGAAACGATGTCGGGGCTTCTGATGTCATATGCCGAAAGGCGCGCGTCCGATATTCTGGCCGAAACGCACGGCATCGTCCGGCTGTCCGTCGTTGTGGTCGGCGCTATCATTCTGCTTGTTTCGTTTTTTGCCGTTTTTATCATTTTATATCTGAAAAGAAGCATAAAGTACGTAACCGGCATCACACAGCGCATAGCTTACGGCGAGCTTTCTATGAAAATCGATAAAAAGCGTCATTCAAAAGACGAGCTTGGCCAGCTTGTCAAAGCCACCGGTCAGATCCTTGACCGCCTGAATGATTACGTCTCGTATATTGACGAAATATCTTTGGTTTTGGATAAGATGTCTAAAGGCGATATGCGCATTGTGCTGAATCAAGAGTATATCGGCGAATTTGAGATCATTAAAAACAGCCTGGACGGGATATCGACATCCCTGAACCGAACGCTTTCTCAAATTAACGAAGCCGCGAAACAAGTGAACAACGGATCAGAGCAGGTTTCCGACGCCGCGCAGGCGCTGGCCGCAGGATCTACCGAGCAGGCCGCCTCAACGGAACAGCTGTCATCGGCCATTTCGGAAATCTCCGCCCAGGTCGATGAAAATGCCGTCAGCGCGTCGAGGGCCCGTACGCTTGCGGAAAAGGCCAGCAAGGAAGTCAATCTGGGCAACGACCAAATGAAACAGATGATCGCTGCCATGAACGATATCAGTATATCGTCCGCCGAAATCAACAAAATCATCAAGGTCATTGACGATATCGCATTCCAAACCAATATCCTCGCGCTCAACGCCGCGGTGGAAGCAGCGCGGGCCGGCGCAGCCGGAAAAGGCTTTGCCGTTGTCGCCGACGAGGTCCGGAGCCTTGCCGGAAAGAGCGCCGAGGCGGCCAAGACGACCGAAGCATTGATCGAAACATCGATTAAAAAGGTCGCCGAAGGCATGACGCTTCTGGACTCAACCGCAAAATCGCTGAACGAGATCGTTTTAAGCGTAACCGAAACATCCGGCCTGATCGATATGATCGACAAGGCGTCCGGGCAGCAGGCGGCTGCGCTTCGGCAGATTTCCGGCGGAATTATTCAGATATCCAATGTGATACAGACAAACTCCGCCACAGCGGAGCAAATCGCGGCTACCAGCGAAGAGCTCAGCAGCCAGTCGTCCATGCTGGCAGAGGAAGTCGGAAAATTCATTTTGCTCGATTCCGCAAGTTCCGGGGCGTCCTCAGCGCCGGATTTTACGGACCCGGCCGGGGGTGAAATCGAAGAGAATCCCAAAATGGCGTTTTCGTCGAAATACTACCCGTAATTTTATTTAGTGCCTGTCCAAAGAGCAAAATTGCTCTTTGGACAGGCACTTTTGCCGTAAAAGGACCTTCGGAAAAAGCGCTCGCGCCTTCCTAGGGTCCTTTTTTCGCGCCCTCCCTCTGCCGGCCGGCCGCGCCTTGCGTGACATAAATTCATAAAACGCAAGCCATACTAATGGCGGAATCACGATAGTGTTTTCTACCGGCGGCAAAAATCTGCCGAAAGCGGTAGACTAAGCCGTTATCGGCAAACTAGATCGTTTTCGGCAAATGAGGGGTTATATGGAAAAACAGTTTAATCAACCGCAGTCCTATTGGCTCATGACAGCAAAAGACGACACGTATCCAACGCTTGAACACAGCCTTGACACAGAGGTTTTGATCGTCGGTGGCGGAATCACGGGGATTACCTGCGCGTATACGCTGGCGAAAAGGGGCATAAAACCCGTTGTCATCGAAGCAGAAACCATATGCAGCGGCACAACCGGGAAAACGACCGGAAAGGTCACAATCCAGCACGGCCCAATCTACAGCATCCTCGACGAAAAATACGGACGGGAAACCGCGAAGCTTTATGCGACGTCGCAAAAAGAAGCCGTAGATTTCGTCATGCGTATAGCTGAGCAGGAATCCATAGACTGCCGGCTTCGGGATAACACCGCCTATCTTTACGCGTCCATGGAAAGTGACCTACCGGCCGTTGAAAAGGAATACGGTATAGCTGAATCCATCGGTATCGAATGCCGCTATATCGACAAACCGGATTTTCCGAATCACAATTTCGGAATGCTGGCATTTCCCGGTCAGGCGGTGTTCCATCCTGTCCTCTATGTCCGCGCGCTGGCAAAGCGGGCTTTATCGCTCGGCGCGGAGATTTTCTGTAAGACAAAGGCCATAAAGGTCAAAAACGGCGATCCGATTCTTGTGCAGTGCGAAAACGGGCCCGATATCCGCGCAAAGCATCTTGTCATGGCGACGCAATACCCGATATATGACGGGCCCAATCTTTTCTTCACACGCCTGTACGCAAAGCGATCTTATGGAATCGCCGTAAAAACAAAATCCGACTGGCCGGACGGCAGCTATATTAATGTCTCCGGTCGTACGCGCTCCATACGCACGGCGATCGAGAACGGCGATCGTATTTTTGTTGCCGTCGGCGAAAACCATCCAACCGGACGCAGTGATGTCAATATGGACGAGCGCTATGTTTCCCTGCGTGATTTTGCCGACTCTGTCGCGGGTGTAGACCACGTTCTGGCCTATTGGTCCGCTCAGGATTACGACACGCCGGATATGATCCCTTATATCGGAAAAATATCACAAAACGCGCAAATCTATACCGCTTCGGGTTATAAAAAATGGGGGCTTTCCACCGGTACGCTTGCCGGACTGATGCTCTCGGAGCTGATTGAAAGCGGTGCTTGCCGATATGAGGACCTCTATTCCAGAAGCCGGTCCGATTTTACAAGCTCCGCCGCAAAAGCCATAACCGAAGTCGGACAGTCGGTTGTGGAACTGATCAAGTCGAAGCTGGAAAAAACGGAGTCCCTGCGGGATTTAAGGCCGGGAGAAGGGCGCATTATCCGTTTTGAGGGAAAAAAGGCAGGCATATACCGCGATGAATCGGATCGGGTCATCATCCTCGATATATCCTGCACCCATATGTCGACGGAGCTTAACTACAACGCCGCGGAAAAAACCTGGGACTGCCCCGCTCACGGCGGCAGATACAGTCTGGACGGAAAGCTGCTGGAAGGCCCGCCGAAAAACCCGCTGAAAATATTATATCAGGGCATGTTTTCCGATTTAACCGACGCGTAAGGCACAAATCGGGGGATAAGGGCTGCTTCAAAACGAAAATGACAACAGCCCCTTATCCCCTTATGCTTACACGGCTTGTCCGGTTCAGCGTCCGGCAAGCAGCGCTTTAATTTTTTCGTGCGGATCCAAAAGCGCGCTAACGCTGACCTGATGATTCAGCGCAGCAATAATATAGGCTATGTACTTGCTGCAGTCTACCTCATAAAACCATTTCCGGCTCTTCAGCGCCTCGGTCCTGTAGGTCAGGTTTGTCCCGAAAACACCGTCGAATACCCCGTTTTCATACGCGCTGTCAAATTCATCTAACCCGTTTGTAAAAAGGGCATAGGTTGCGCAGATAAATATCTTGTCCGCTTTTCTCTTTTTCAGCTCATAAGCGATCTCCAGCGAAGATTCGCCGGAGGAAATTATGTCGTCCGCAATAAAAATCGTCTTGCCTTTGACATCGGCGCCCAGATACTCATGTGCGACAATCGGATTTCGGCCATTGATCACATGGGAATAATCGCGGCGCTTGTAAAACATGCCGAGGTCCACTTCAAGCACAGAGGAATAGTACATATTGCGGTGCATTGCGCCCTCGTCAGGGCTTACGACCATGAAATGATCCCGGTCAAGTAAAATATCCGGATAATGCCGCAAAAGCGCCTTGAGCACCTGATAATGCGGCATAATGTTATCAAAGCCCATCAGCGGAATCGCATTTTGAACACGCGAGTCATGTGCGTCGAACGTGACAATATTGTCCACGCCCATCGCTTGAAGCTCCTGCAAAGCGAGGGCGCAGTCCAGACTTTCCCTATAATTTCTGCGATGCTGGCGGCAACCGTACAAAAGCGGCATAATTACGCTCATGGAATGTGCCTTGCCGCTGGTGGCCTGAATGAGCCTTTTCAGATCCTGAAAATGATCGTCCGGGCTCATGGAATTCACCTGACCGAATATGTTATACTTGCTGTTGTAATTACCGACATCAACAAGATAATACAAATCCATTCCTCTGACCGTTTCCCTGATGATCCCCTTTCCGTCACCGGACGAAAAGCGGGGGCATTCGCTGTCGATAAGAAATGTGTCCTTTTCCTCCGTCCCGTTGGATGCCCAGGATACAAGATGCCGGTCAATCTTATTACTAAGCTCCTTTGCGCCCTCGGTTGCGATCAGACCGAGTTTTGGAAAATGGTTGCCTGTGTGGAATATCAATTCTGTTTCCATGAAAAAATACCCTCTTTTCTTTTGCGGCGTCTCCGTCACGCGTAGTTTGCGAAAACGCGCTTTATCTCCCACTATAAAATAATGTAACCTGCGCTTATTGTCAATTCTTTTGTCAGCTTTTTCAAGAAAGGCTCTTGCAGATAGCGCAAAGAATGATATAATAAATATTTATAAACACTTTTATAAAAAGCGCCGTTATTGTTTTTCTGGCGAATATACTCAGGCAGATTTGCGCATGAATTTGCGTGCGAATTTGTGCGAAGGCATAATTTCGCCGCATTTATACAAAGACCGGCAGACTGGTTAACCGTTCTTTCGTAAACAATAGGCGCCCGAAAGGACATTCGGAAATGGAAAAAATAAAAATCGAACGCAATACCTCCCCCAAAACCAAGCCGGACCCGACAAAACTGGGCTTTGGAACTTACTTTTCGGATCATATGTTCGTACTGAACTACGATTCGGAAGTAGGCTGGCACGATCCCAGAATCGTTCCATACGGCCCGTTCTCCATTGAGCCCTCGGCAATGGTCCTTCATTATGCACAGGAGGTGTTCGAGGGACTGAAAGCCTACCGGCGCGCGGACGGCGGCGTACAATTGTTTCGGCCCCAATCCAATATCAGACGCATGAACGAATCCTGCCTGCGCATGAGCATTCCAACACTGGATGAAGATCTGTTTTTGGAAGCCATGAAGCAGCTTGTCCTGCTGGATATCGACTGGGTTCCGTCGGAGCCCGATACCTCATTGTATATACGTCCGTTTGTTTTTGCAACCGAACCCCATGTGGGCGTACACGCGTCAAGGCAGTATATCTTCTGTATTATCACCTCTCCCGTGGGCGCTTATTACCCGGAGGGGATGAATCCCGTAAAAATATTTGTCGAGAATCAGGACGTTCGGGCCGTCAAGGGCGGTACGGGTTTTTCAAAAACCGGCGGGAATTATGCCGCCACACTCAGAGCGGGAGAGGTCGCGGAACGTCTCGGCTATGCGCAGGTTCTCTGGCTTGACGGCATACACAGAAAATATATTGAAGAAGTCGGCTCAATGAACGTATGGTTCCTGCTGGACGACGAGGTCGTTACGCCGCCGCTGGGCGGCTCGATTCTTCCCGGTATCACAAGAGCCTCCTGCATAGACATCCTTAAATACTGGGGTTATACGGTATCCGAACGGCTTTTGTCCATTGATGAGCTGCTTGCCGCATCGGCTGCCGGCAGCCTGAAAGAAGCCTGGGGCAGCGGGACGGCGGCGGTAATTTCACCGATCGGCGATATTTTGTACGGCGACAAAAAGATCACGATAAATAGCGGTAAAATCGGGGCGCTGACCCAAAAGCTGTATGACTTTCTGACGGGCATACAATGGGGCCGCATTGATGATCCCTTTGGTTGGATATTGAAACTGAATTGAAAGGAACAGAGTCGATTTATGTATCATTACTACAATCCCGAGGCGGAGACCATGCCGGTCACGCAACTCAAAGAACTGCAGGCGAAGCGATTGCATGATACCGTAAAGCGCGTATACGACCATGTGCCGATGTACAGAAAAAAGTTCAACGAAGCGGGCCTAAAACCGGACGATATCCGCTCTGTCGACGATCTGGAAAAACTGCCGTTCACCGTCAAACAAGACCTGAGGGACAACTATCCTTTCGGCCTGTTCGCCGTCCCCATGGAGGAGATTGTCCGCATCCATGCCTCCTCGGGAACGACGGGAAAGCAAACCGTCGTCGGGTACACCAAAAACGACATCAGAATCTGGGGTGAGGTCATGGCGCGCACTTTGGGCGCCGGCGGCGTCACAAAGAAGGATATCGGCCATATCAGTTACGGTTACGGTCTCTTTACAGGCGGTCTCGGCGGGCACATCGGCTCCGAAACGATCGGATGCGCGACGATACCGGCCTCAACCGGCAATACCGTTCGTCAGATCACCATTTTACAAGACTTCAAGCCAACCTTTCTGCTGTGTACACCCTCCTACGCGCTGACAATCGCCGAATATCTGGAAGACAACAAAATTCCGCTGGAAAGTCTGAACCTGAAATTCGGATTTTTCGGCGCGGAACCTTGGTCTGAGAGCATGCGTGCCGAAATCGAAACCCGTTTGAATCTGAAGGCCTATGATATCTACGGCCTCTCGGAAATCATCGGGCCAGGCGTCGGCTATGAATGTGAGGACCAATGCGGATTGCATATCGCGGAGGACCACTTTATTCTTGAAATCATCGATCCGAATACCGGGAAACAGGTTCCCGACGGTCAGCGCGGCGAAATTGTCTTTACCTGTATTACAAAAGAAGCCCTGCCGCTGATTCGTTACCGGACTCGCGACATTGGCTGCAAGATCCCCGGCCTGTGCTCCTGCGGCCGGACATGCGTGCGCATGGCCAAACCCTCCGGAAGAACGGACGACATGCTGATCATCCGGGGCGTTAATGTGTTTCCCTCACAGATTGAATCGGTTCTGATGGATCTCGGCGGCATTGCTCCCCATTATCAGCTGGTTGTCGAACGAGAAAACAGCTTAGACAGGCTCACCGTTCTCGTAGAGCTGACCGAAGAGAATTTCACCGGCGAAGTACGGCGTTTGGAGGAAATAAACAAAAAAATCCGCAGCGCTATCGAATCCACGCTTGGGATCGCCGTTACCGTTAAGCTGGTATCGCCCAAGTCCATTCAGCGTTTCGAGGGCAAGGCGGTCAGGGTCGTGGATAAACGAAAAGCCAAATAACGAAAAGGAGGCATTGCAATGGTTTTAAAGCAACTTTCGATTTTTGTGGAAAACCGTCTCGGTACGATCGCAGAAGCCACCGGCGTATTGGCGGAGAACAGCATCAATATCCGCGCTTTGACCACGGCCGATACCGCGGATTTCGGCATAATCCGGTTGATTGTGGATAATCCCGATGCTGCCGCGGAAAAGCTCCGGGAGAACTCGCTGATCGTGAACATCACAAATGTCATAGCAATCCGGCTTCCGGATAAACCCGGTTCTTTTCACAGCATCCTCAAGCTTCTTTACGAGGCGGGAATCGCAGTAGAATACAGCTATGCGTTCGTTTCCAGAAATGAGGGCATTGCCTATGTCATTTTGCGTGTTCAGGATGAAGAAGCCGCCGTTGCGGTCTTATCCTCAAATCAAGTGGAATTCATCGATAAGGCGGACTGACGGCTGGCTGAACTGTCGTCAGAAAAGCCCCTCCCTGCTCACCGGAGGCTGCCCTGAACAGATAATCGGGGCAGCCGTTTTTCCGGTTTGTTTTTTGCGAAAGCTTGTGCTTTTCCGAAATGCTCGGGGAGATTGTCCGTGCGAAAAACCGTTACCTCAGTCAAAAGGCGCTCAAGCCCCCGGTGAGAACATTCCGGGTCAGGTTTTTAAGAGAAAACCGGTCTGAA
>JAAYJC010000241.1 GCA_012523085.1 Clostridiales bacterium | reverse complement strand
GCCAAGATGCTGTCCGAGAAGATTGACCTTGAAAAGAGCGGCGCCTACGAAGCCGACGACCCCTACAAGTACGAGTCCGGCTCCACCACCCATATTTCCATCGCCGATAAAAAGGGCAATATGGTGGCCATTACCAAGACCATCAACTACTTCTGGGGCTCCAAGGTGGCCATTGAAGGCTACGGCTTCATCGCTAACGACGAGATGGACGACTTTGTGGCAGGTACCGAATCGGTCAACCGCATTGAAGGCAACAAGCGCCCCCTCAGCTCCATGACGCCTACCATCGTTTTGAAAGAAGACGGCAGCCCCTTCATGACGCTCGGTTCCCCCGGCGGCACCCGCATTTTTACCACGGTGGCGCAGGTTATTTCCCATGTGATCGACCACGGCATGACCATTCAGGAAGCTATCGACGCCCCCCGTATTACCGACAACTTGGGCAACAAGATTCATTACGAATCCGGCGAAATGGGCTTTGCTCCCGAAGTGATTGAAGCGCTTCAGGCCATGGGCCACGAAGTGAATGACAGGGGCGAGTGGAACCTCTACTTCGGCGGCGTGCAGGGCATCGTCTATCAGGAAGACGGCGCCCTCCATGGCGGCGCCGACCCCCGTCGCGACGGCAAGGCCTTGGGCTTCTAAACGTTTGATTTAGAATTAAACCATTTCACTTATATACATGAAATGCACCCCCAAAGTTGGTTTAGTTCAACTTTGGGGGTGATTTATAATAAGTATAGTCCTGATTTTATTCTATCCATAGATCGTTAATTCAGAGTATATGGAACTGCCCTTAGTATTTATCTGTCTTTTTTCCGTTGCAATCCTTGCAGAGCATTTGACAGTTTTCGGGTACAGTTTTTCCACCTTTACTCCAAGGTATTATGTGGTCGCCTTCCATTTCTTCATAATTAAAATGTTGTTTGCATATGGGGCATATACCATCTTGTTTGGTATATGCAGCCATTTTATCTCTTT
Source organism: Clostridiales bacterium (assembly GCA_012523085.1). GTDB lineage: Bacteria > Bacillota > Clostridia > Oscillospirales > Oscillospiraceae > JAAYOP01. The sequence goes on along the minus strand of JAAYJC010000241.1, from coordinate 1,461 downwards.
TGTCAAACGCTCTTATGCTCAACAATCTGCCTGCATAGGGGTCAGTGTCTTTGCAAAGAAGATATTCATAGATTCCTTTTTTCTTCTGTACATCCTCGTCTTCATGAAGTTTTTTTACTTCGGCAATCATCACTGATGAATTATATGAATTATGATGATATTTATTGTAAAGGTGTAACCAGTCCAAACCCTTCATAGAAGGATAGTGTTTAGGGAATATTTTTTCTACCCAATGAAAAACATCTTGAAAATATAGCCACAGTTCATTTGCGTCTGCATCTGATTTATGCTTTGCCATATATTCTGAAATTTCTTTTATTCCTTGATATTCACAAATACCTTTAAGTGCTTTTTCAAGTAATTTCTGCCTGTTTGGATCTCCGGTTATATATCTATCCGATAATTTTTTTGCGGCACAATTTCTCTTTGAAAAATATCTTTTGGCATCAGATAACCATTCGCCAGTATAGACGGAGTTCAAAAGCTCTTGGTCGGTTAATTTTACACCAGCTATATTAACAACCCTAAACCATTCTAACTTCTCAGATTCTTCACCTTCACATTTATAAATCATAAATTCATAATTCATAATCGCATCATATTTGTCATCGGGTAAAGCATCCCAATAATATTTCTTCCCATCAAGCAGAATAGAAAATTTATGGTCTAAATACTGCATAACAGACAACGTTCTTTGCTGTCCGTCTAATATCTCGTATTGATTGTCCCCTACCTTGACCCAATACATAATATTTAACGGAAAACCTTTAAGTACAGTTTGGATAACTGATTCAGCTTGAACATTATTATATACATAGTTTCTTTGATATGCCGGACGGATGGCAAGCTTACCACCGTAGGCAAACACACCGTCATCATCGTTATCAACATAACCATCAAAAATATCTTTGACTTTAATTTGCTTTGGTTCAATTTTCATGATTTTATTCTCCTGATTAAAATTCGAGGATATATACTTAGCAAGTACCCGTCTGCATTATCTGCAGTATAATAAACTTTGTCCTTGGGTTTTTCTTTTACAAGGACAGCAGCTCTTGTGTTAACTTTACTCCCGCTTTGTGTTTTACCGTTTTGATTGTGTTGAATGGCATTTTCATAAATGGTTGTCATTGGATAATCAACTGTATTACCCAAGGTGATGCCCAATATTTCAAACTGTTCTGGATTATATTTATCTAAAAAAGTAATAGGTACACCCATGATTCCGTTACATCTTTCTCTTAATAAGGATTCTTGCGTATTTTTCTCGACCATTGACAGTGAATCTGTGTCCGTAGTGTGGATTGTCTGGGACATATCTGTCAAGTCCGATGATGACGAATTGGTCTGGATTGTATTTATCAAGGAATGTGATAGGTACTCCCATGATGCCGTTACATCTTCCGCTTGATGACAATTCTGACATAGGTAATTCGTCTGTCTGTCTGTCTGTCTGTCTGT
>JAAYJC010000230.1 GCA_012523085.1 Clostridiales bacterium | reverse complement strand
TAAAGGCACAGTTTGAAAAGCTGGTCGACGGTTCGTACAACGACTTAATTGACTTTTTGGCGATTTCCAATTCTACTGACGTAATAATACGCACATATCTTTACCTCAGAGAAATAAAAAGGATCGAGCCGGACAAGCTTGTCCATCCCGTTGAATTTATAGACTGGCTCTTTACACGAAAGTCAATACACCAAATACATAATGAAAAGACCGTACAACTCTTTTGGCAGAAGCTCGAAGAATGGTCAGGCAGAAAAATTACTGACGAGGATTTTATCGCCGCCGCCGAGATATGCAACAAAGACCGCGCTGCGCTCAGGAAGATATCGGCGCTTCGCCGGGCGCAAAAACCTCGCATTACGGGCAGTGAAGCACTCGTTATCATCGGATCCGCCTTCTTTATGAGCAGGAGCGAACATGCGCAGCTTGTTGAACAGGTGGCAAATAAAGCCCAAAGCTGGCCGGAGGTGGAAGGCGTCAGACTATTTCTGACGGGCAGCGCCCAAGAGTCTACCGAGCTTTATTCACTGATTGAAAAATCAGGTGGTGTGGTCATCGGAGAAGACCATGACTGGGGCGACAGATTTTCAAGCAGGGACTGCAATCTATCATACTCTCCCTTGCGCTCTATAGTCGACTGCTACATGCTGCGAGACTTCAGTTCCAAAAAAGCGTTTGTATCTCAGCGTGTTAAGTCTCTTGATGAGGCCGCAGCAATTACCGGGGCTCAGGGTGTGATCTTTTATATAAACGCTTATGAGGAAGCTGCTTCCTGGGATTACCCGTCTCAGAAAAAGTCACTTGAAGAGCGTGGGATATTAACAAAAGCTTTCGTAAAAATGTCATATCCGGTTTCCCAAAATGTCGGGCTGGAAGACAAGATCAGGGCGTTTACGGAAGCGTTGAAGGGACGTTAGCGCTATGAATAGCATTAAAAAAACAACCACTGAACCGCCGCGTGCCCGCAAGGCATTAAAAGCCACCGCAGTTGCTAGTTCCTATCAGAAGGAATGGTTTACAGGTTTAAGAGCTAGGGTTGAATCAGGCGAGGATTTCGCGTATCTCAATGCGGATGTACCTATGGAAATACTCAGGGCTATGGACATACCTTTCGTAGTAAACCAGTGGTGGGCAGCTATCTGCGCAGCAAAGAGAATGACACCGAAGTATTACGGTCTTCTGAAAGAAGCCGGTTACCGAGATGATCTGTGCTCGTATTGTGCTACTGCTTTTGCAGAAAGTCTGGACCCAGATGATAAGGTGAGTGGTCCCTGGGGCGGCCTGCCCGCCCCCACAATTGCCATAACCCGGCTCACGTGCGACTGTCAAAGCAAGATATTTGAGCTTTTTGCCAATAACCACGGCGCTGACCTCTATGTTATGGAAAACACTGTGCCGCGGATAACTCCTTCAAAATGGTGGGAGCTTGCTCCGGACAGGTGGGAGGAGCTCTACGACAGCGACAGACTTGACGCTGCTGTAGAGGAACTTAAAGCGCTTATCAGTTATCTTGAAACAAAAACAGGCAAAATATTTGATATAAACAAATTCATTGAGGTTATGGAGCTTATTAATGAGCAGGAGAGCTGGTATAAAAAGGCCAGAGACCTGATAGCCGATACCCGCCCTGCTCCGGTAACGGTGGTAGATACGATAAACGCTGTGATGTCCGCGCAGTGGCAGCGAGGCACGAGGTGGGCTGCCGACCATGCCAGAAGCCTTTACGAGGAAATTAAGGGTTTGGTGGATGAGGGGCGCTTCGTAGTTCCAAACGAGAAGCACCGTCTTATGTGGTTGGGGCGTGGAATTTGGCACGACTTTGCGTTTTACCAGAAATTCGAAGAGAAATACAGTGCCGTTTTTGTATGGAGCATGTATTTGGCCATGGGAGCGGATGCCTACATCCGCAATAACGTGCAGTCTGATCCGCTGCGTGCGCTTGCTTCCAGATATATTGGAATGGAGGACTTTCTGCACATGCCGCCATGGAATTCGGAATGGTTCCTAAACGAGGCGCGGCGCAACCATATCGACGGCGTTGTATATATGGTCCCGGAAAACTGCATGCAGGCAGTCGAGGGTTCATACTTTATAAAAAAGACTCTGGAAGACGCCGGCATACCTGTTCTCATTTTCAAAGCAGACCCTGTGGACGCAAGAAAATGGAATCGTGAGACAATGACAGGCCTGGTAGAACACTTTATAGAAACAAGAATTATTATGGGGGTAAAAAGTAATGGGTAAAGGTCCTTTCACCGGAATTAGGGTGCTTGACTTTACGCAGTTTGAATCCGGAACAGCTTGTACCGAAACACTTGCCTGGCTCGGCGCAGAAGTGTGGAAGGTTGAGCGTCCGATAACAGGAGAATTGGGACGTCATTCCGTTGCTAACCCTGACAAAGACTCGGTTGGCTTCGTTATAATGAATATGAACAAAAAGTCCATAACCTGCAACCTTAAGTCGGCTGAGGGTGCAGCTATTATGAAGCGTCTTGTTGAAAAGGTCGACATTGTAGTGGAAAACATGGGTCCGGGATCCATTGAACGCCTTGGCCTGGGCTATGAAGATTGCAAGAAAATCAACAATAAGATAATTTATGCTTCCATTAAGGGGTTTGCGCTTGAGAGTCCTTACGCGAACTATCCTGCATTTGACCCCATAGCAACGCATACAGGCGGTCTTGTTGCAGCAACCGGTCTTCCCGATCAGCCGATTAAGGCCGGTGTCAGTGTTGCTGATTCCGGAAGCGGAATTATCTGCGCAATGTCAATTGCAGCCGCCCTTTTTCAGCGGGAGACGCAAGGTGTGGGCCAGCGAATCGATGTAGCCATGCAGGACTTCATTATAGGTCTTTCCCGCGCCGGTTGGGAGCCGCTTTACGAGACGGGCAAGCCTCCTCGCCGCGTAGGCAACGGTATGCCCCTTGAGGATGTCGGTCCCTCCAACACCTATCCCTGCAAGCCTTTCGGTACAAACGATTATGTCCATATTTACTGCTCGCGGCATCCGGGCAGCAAGCAGTTTGACAACCTTTGCAGATTGATCGGCCGCGAGGATCTCCTTAGCGACGAACGCTTTGCCACACCCCGTTCGCGCTTTGAGTTCCGCCATATTCTCGATCCGATTATTTCAGATTGGACCTCAAAGCACACGAAGCACGAGGCGATGGATATTCTCGCCAATAACGATATCCCGGCCGGCGCCCTTTTGGATACTGCAGATATTACCAATGATCCGCAGTACCTTGAGCGCGGAATGATCGTGGAAGTAGAGCATAAGGAGCTCGGAAAACTAAAACTTCCCGGATTTGCACCGAGACTATCCGAAAATCATGTGGAATATAAAGTTTCCCCGGGCTTGGGAGAAAACAATGATGAAGTCTATCGCGGTATTCTTGGCCTTACACAGGAGGAAATGCAAAAGCTTAAAAACGATAAGGTAATATGATTATTTCAGCGCCCAAATCAAAGCAGATTTAGCCTCACACCTTATACTTCAACGCAGCAGACAAACTCCCCCGTCAGCACATCATAAAATAATGTCCACTGAACAAACACGTGTTTGTTCAGTGGAACAAATGCACTTTGCGATATGCATTTTTCAGATGCATTGATTGTCTGCCTGAATAAACAATTCAAAAACGCTGTCAAAGTATTGCAGTTGTTGCGTTTTTGAATTGCTCAGCAGACAATAAAATAGCTTTTTACTAATGCGTTTCGCAAACGCATTTATACAGTGGAGATTAAATAGAAAGCGGTCAAAATCCCTTTTTCGGACTTTGACCGCTGATTCTTATAGCTTAATACGTTAACCGTTATTTATGAGTACAACAACAAAGCCCGTCGCCGCTGAAGACTGCGCGTTGCCCCTGTTGCTTATTTATTCTAATCACACATATATTCAGCATGGTCGGGCTTTGTCTCCTTTGTTTCATATTTTTCTGCCAATCTCCCTCAGCGGTAGACTTTTCGGGTCAGTTTCTGAGATGCTAATGTTAACATAACAACCGTGATGCCGGCGAAATACACGAACAAGGTATTGGGTGATGCTGCCGCATTATCGCTAACCAGAGTCAAATGGAATGCAGATCTTACAGTGTCATTTCCATGCAGCGCTTCCGCCACATGCGCTCATAGTCTTTGTGCGGAACAATTCTTTCTGATAGGTCACCCGGGCTTGTGATACCTTCTTCGCTGCACCATTTTACATCAATTTCGTAAGCACACATATCAAGATCATCTTCATCCCAATATACGGGAACACAATCCCATCCGGCGAGGTGAGCGGCGACCGCTCGGGTATGGCCATCTGTCATTAAAAGTCTGCCGCCAAACCGTTTTACCGGAATGGGATCGAAAATCTCTATATTATCGGGGGTAAACCACGCCCTGACAAGCCGCAGCTTGCCCTCGCTTATATATAGCTGACTCGGCTGAAGCTCCGTAAGGGGAAAGGTAAATTGCTGGTCAGCGGGAACCTTGGCTCTGCGGTGTTCTATGTACTCCCGGCGTGTGAGTCGGTAGTGGTATTGCCACTTGCCTTTTTGTGGTTGTGGCTCCAACGGTTCTTCCAAAATCCGTGTAAACCCATGCTTTTCCCACATGCGCCGTGAGCGGACGTTATAATCTTCGCAGAAACAATGCAAAACATCCACATTTTCACCGCAAAAAGCGAAGTCTACCATCATACCGATGAACTGTGTACCGATTCCTTTGTTCCAGTAAGCTTTCTCCCCGATAGACATATCAATCCTGCGGACGTCAAGGATTTCCGGGTACATGGCTCTAACATTCGGCAGATTCATCTTTTGCAGCCAGCACTCGCCGATGGGTATATTATTTACCTCAATCAGGAAACAAAATGCATTTTGTGAAACGCCACCGTATATTTGATGTACCGCATCCAAACCATATGAAAGGTTGGTGTCCGCTGTACCGCCTTCGGTCCAGTAAAGCACCTCCGGATCGGCACACCATTTATACAACAGCGGCAGATGATTGTCTTGCAGCGGAAGCAGGACTATGTCTATGTCGTTACCACCGTACAACGTAATATCGTGCGTTTTTATAATGCTCATTTATACGGCTCCTTCTTGTCTCCAGCGCTCACGATAATATCACCATGCTTCATATTACTTTTCCTTTCATATAGTCTACTCCCCATTGATGCATGAAGCGAGTAATGAGATCGCTTTTGTCATACAGTTTTTTGCTGTTTGGGTCACCGTATGTTTTTGCAAGCACGCTTGTCGGCAGGGTCCGATTTATACTCATCCCCGGCGTTGCTTCATCGCGATAACGCTTAAGGATTCTATCAATGCCGTCTGTTTTCAGGTTTCCAAGACGCCACCACTCCGTAGGCTCTGCGATATTTGGATAGACATCATAGTCTGCGTTGATGGCTAAACAAGGAGAATTAACATAAATATTCGGCGGTGTATCGGACTCTGCGAGCTCCTTTAGCAGTTTAGACTCCGATTGCCCAAGCATAGCTAAGCCCTCGCGTGAAACCGCAAGCAGCTCCTTTGGAATCAAGTTAAGGTCACTCTCATCCGGCCGGAGGCCGTCAATTTCGTATCCGTTTCCCTCAGGTGCTATTCCTCCGATAAATACCTCGAATTTTCGCCCGATTTTCTTACAACGCTTAAATAAATTGAGATCATATATCAATCTTAGAAACTCGTCCAGCTCATTTAAGCATCGCTTTGTGATAAATAACTGCCATCGCGGAACAATACCGGCGGAGAGACATCTTTCTGTTGCAGTTAACTGATCCATGAACGCACCGTTTCGGCGCATACCCCAATCTGTGTTATCCTCCATACCGAAGAATGTGACTTGGCATGCTTTTGGCTCCAGCGCAGCCGCCCAATTTGCATAATCTTTATCATGCGCCAGCCTCCAGGTTGATAAAAGCTCAAACCTCTGTGCACAGCCGGGTGAGGACAGCTCCTGCTCAAGACGCCACAACTCCTTGTAATCGCTTCTGTAATCCGGCTCCCGCCACCAGCTGAAAAAGCCTAACTCTTTAATGGCCATACCGTTTTCATCACGCCAGTTCCGGAACTGTTCACTGATATTTCTAAATGCCGAAACACTTAAATGACCATTGCGGTGTGAGCCAAGCCAGCAATGGCGGCAGCGATTCGGACAGCCTGCCATATCGACCATCACGCCAAGGTTAGATAAGTCAAAGCGGTAACTCATGTTTTTACACCTTCCTTCTTTATAGCCTCAACAATCCAATATCCATCGTTATTGATCCATTGCTCCTTTTCACGATTGCGAAATTCATTTTGAATGCGAAAGCCGAACTCGAGAAGAGCGGATATCCAGATATCGCGCGAATAGCATTGCAGATAAAAGGCGTGCTCGAACTGTTCAACACAGCCCGCCATGTCTTCAATAAAAACAGTTTGAGAAATATAACAACGTCCGGTTTCTGCGTCATTTCGCGTGTCACCGGTCTTCCAGACCTTTTTATCGGGATAGACATGCTCTTTCGGGTAAAAGGTTTTGGGTGGGTAATAGCCGGATTCTTTATAGGGCAAGCCTGTTTCAATGACCAATGCACCACCCTCGCGCAGATGACGATTGATGCACGAAAGCGCTTTTTTTACATCCGTCAGTGTATGAATGTGTCCGAAGTCGGAGGCGAAACAAAAATCCGCCGGCGAAATGTCGAAACAAAAGTCCGTAACATCACTAATATAGAGCCGCAAGCCGTCAACATTGCCGAAACGCTTTTCCCCTTCTTCAATCATTTCAGGCGTAATATCGAATGCCGTGACTGTGAACCCTTTACGCGCCATATACGCGCCTGTTTCACCAAGTGCGCAGAAAGGCATTAAAACATGATTTCCGAATGGCTTAGCGTATTTACACCAGTATTCGAACTCTTCAATACGTTCATAACCGCCCCAGTCCCATATTTGAGCGTGCTTTGCATAGTTGCCAATATCGTTTGTCATATCAAGACCTCCATGCTGCCGCGAAGCGGCAGTTCAAATAGCTTTGCTAAAAACCATTTGGGTATAGCAGCCCGCCAGGGTGTTCTCATACTTTCGTTGAAGCTCGCGGTCGGGTGCCGGCTGTTCTAAGTAAATTTGATTAATGAAACCATCGTATACATTCGTGTTTATAACCTTGTATTTTGTGTTCAGCGACAGTAGCTCTTCAATACTGTGTTTTTCGGACTGTATTAGCAAAAAACCGGTGTAGCCGAGTTTTACATAGAATCCTTCAGCGCTTTCAACCGCGCCCAAGCTAAGACGGTTTATGCCGTGCGCGAGCGCATGTTTTTCGAGCAGCAGCATCAAATCACGTGCAATACCATGCTTTCTAAAACGCTTGTCAACAGCCACCGGCCCGACTGTGATGCCATTATCGTTTTCAATCCTGCCGAAAACAATGGCAATAACCTTGCCGCCCGATTCCGAGCAAAGCATCAAATCACCATGAGACGCCATGCGTTCCAGCCATTTCTCACGTGAATATGGTGAGTTGCTGTGTGTGCCTTTAATCCCGAATACCTCTTTATACAAAGCAAGCGCAGCGTCAAGCTCTTGCTCACTACTAACATGCTTTACGACGTGTTGCATTTAGTTAATCCTCCTGAAAACAAAAAAGCGAAAGACTTTTCGCCTTTCGCTTGAATGATGTGTTGTCCCCATTCTAAACATAAAGGCTGCAGACGATACGTTTACAGCCTTTACTTAATCTGTTATATAACGCCGGTAAAATGGCAACGCTTACAGTAGCCCAGATAAACTGCACCAATTAAGCCATATTACCGACGAACCCTAATTAAGCTCCGCACAACGTCTCGTCGTTATCCAATTGAACGGAGCAAAGCAAAGTAACTGATTTTAAAATACCTGAAGCGTACATAAAAACCTCCATTCTGCCGCGAAGCGGCAGCAAAAATAGTCAGGAAAAATCGATTGTGCGAAACGCGATACAGGTATCGCGCCTGCAAATGGCCGCCGTCATATTTGGCGGCCAAATCGATTGCTTCCGTGCGTGAAAGGTTTTCACAGCGTGAAAGGTATTTCACGCTAACACCTCTATAAAGACAGGGTACCACATTTAACCATATAAATCAATGCTTATGTTTCGCTGATATGGTTCAAAATTATAGATCATAAACTATGTTCAGCGCGGGAGATAATGTCTTCCTGCATTGCCGGAGTCATATCCACGAAATATGCACTGAATCCGGCGATACGAACAACAAGGTTATGATGCTCTTCGGGTTTTGCCTGC
>JAAYJC010000229.1 GCA_012523085.1 Clostridiales bacterium | reverse complement strand
GACTTTCACCGACGGATTGTCATCCGTTCGTCCGCTCTCTGAGATGAAACGCCTGTGCGACCGTTCTTCGTCATTGCATGTATCGAAATTATACGCTAACCCTTTTGCATTGTCAATAAAGATTTGCGGTCTTGAATGTCAAATCAAAACCAGTCTAACTCAGACGTTTATTTTTGAATTTGACATGGTTGTTTCTAAATAAATGTATAGTATAATTACATTTACCCGGCAGAGTGTATGTAAAGGCTGACCGGGAATGATAAACAATCAAGGTGGTTAGCGATGAATTACACCATTAATCCAAAAAACGGAGACCAATTGTCCCTTTTGGGCTACGGCTGTATGCGCCTTACAACGAAAAATGCAGCAATCGATCAGCAGAAGGCGGAGCGGGAATTGCTGTTCGCGCTCGAACAGGGCGTCAATTATTTAGACTGCGCGTATATCTACCCCGGAATAGAAACCGCCGTCGGCAAATTCTTATCAAAGGGGTACCGCGACAGCGTTCACCTTGCGACGAAACTGCCGCATTATCTGATCAAAAAACCCATCGATCTCGACAGGTATTTTGAGGAACAGCTAAGAAGGCTTCAAACCAACCGTATCGATTATTATCTTTTGCATATGCTCGGTGATATCGGTGCCTGGGAACGGATGCTAAACTATGGCATCATTGAATGGGTTTTAAACAAAAAGGCTTCGGGGCAAATCAATAACTTCGGTTTTTCGTTTCATGGGGGCTGTGAGAGTTTTCTTCAACTCATTGATGCCTTCGACTGGGATTTCTGCATGATCCAGTACAATTACATCGACGATTACAGCCAAGCCGGGATCCGGGGCTTAAAATACGCGGCAGACAAAGGCATACCGGTAATCATCATGGAGCCGCTACGAGGCGGACGACTGGCAGATAAGCTGCCTAAAGAGGCAAAAGCGTTGTTTGACGGCTTTTCTCCTAAAAGATCGCCCGCTGAGTGGGCGTTCCGCTGGCTGTACGCCCAGAAGGAAGTATCCGTGGTTTTGTCCGGAATGAATTCTATTGCTCAGATTGAGGAAAACACGCGCATCGCCTCGGAGGACCGCCCCGCCGGATTGACCTGTGCGGAGCTGGAGCTGTTTGTGAAGGTTCGAGAGGCTATCCGTAAAAATATCAAGGTTCCGTGCACCGGATGCGGTTACTGCATGCCCTGCCCGCAAGGTGTTGACATTCCGGTCTGTTTCAACTGCTTAAATGCGCTGTATTCCGAAGGCTTTTATACCGGAATGAAAGAATACTTCATGTGCACGGCTTTGGGCGTCAACCAATCGACGGCGTCCGGATGCATAAGATGCGGAAAATGTGAACGGCATTGCCCGCAAGGCATAGAAATTCGCCGCGAGCTTGCGCTCACGGCGAAGAAGCTGGAAAACATTGCTTTTCACGCGGCAAGAAAAATCGTAAAATTGAGAGGTTTTTACCGATAAACCCGGCTGTTCCGGTATAAAATCACTTTATAAATTCCTATCGGATAAAGCTGTATGTGACTCTCTTTTCGGGTTCAGGCAGCGTAATCCCCGCCTTTTTTCCGGCCTCGATGCATTTGAGCAGCCATGCCATATTGTCGGCAAGCGTGCGCATGATTTGCATCCCCTCAAGATCCTGCTTTACCTCCTCCGGCGTATTTCCGTGTACACCGTTCCAATACTGGGAGGAAACGACGGGCATAGAGGAGATGGTGAAATATTTGTTCAGTCTGTCGAAGGCGGTTCCGGAACCGCCCCTCCGGCAGCTGACTATGGCAGCGGCCGGTTTACCGGCAAAGCTCGCCTTCGCGTAAAAGACCCTATCTAAAAACGAACCCAGGTTTCCGTTGATGCTGGCAAAATAAACGGGCGAACCGATAATCAGGCCATCTGCATTGTTTATCTTTTCAATACAAGCATTGACCCCGTCGCTTTCTCCGAAGATGCACGCTCCGCGTTTTTTAAAGCATGCGTAACATGCTGTACAGCCGCCAATCGGCTTATTACCGATAGAAAAGATTTCGGTTTCGATACCGTGTTTTTCCAGCTGAGCCGCAACCTCCGATAAAGCCGTATAGGTACAGCCTTTTTCGCGCGGACTTCCGTTTAACAGTAAAACTTTCATAAGACCTCCGTTCCTATACATAAAAGATTGAAAGAACGGGCGGGTTTACCCGCCCGGCCATCCGTTTATGACATATCTCAGAAACAAAGTACCGGCTTAATGACCTCTCCGGTATGAGAATCATGGAAAGCCTGCTCGATTTCTTCAAACTTGTAATACTTGCACATTTTATCTACGGGCAGCCTGCCCTCCTTAAAGAATTTGACCAACTGTGGAATAAAGACTTTCGGATTGGATCCGCCCTCCACCAGACCGGCAAGCGTGACGCTTGGGCTCATCAGTTGGGGCTCAAGCCTGATGGGTGCTTCCGCTTCTCCCGTAACACCCACGATGACCGCAAGGCCTTCTCTGGCCATCGAATCGAGCATCTGCGGAACAAGCATCGGAACTCCGGTGGCTTCCAGGCCGTAGTTTACGCCCTTACCTGTTATCTTTTTGACTTCGTCGGGCGTATTGCATTCTTTTCCGTTGATCACATGCGTCGCTCCCAGTTCCTTGGCAAGCTCAAGCCTGGACGGAACCGTATCGACGGCTATGATCGTGCTGCAGCCGGCTAACTTGGCCGCCATTATCCCGCTCATTCCGACAGCGCCGCAACCAAAAACAACGATGGACGAGCCGGGGGTGGGTTTCATGCGGTTGAGCACCGCGCCTGCACCCGTCTGGACACCGCAGCCCAGCGAGCACAAAGCCTTCAGATCGACATCATCATCAACCTTAACTGCGTTTCTTTCATCTACGACGGCATAGTTTGCAAATGAACCTTGTCCGAACATCACCGCAATCTCGCCTTTGTCATCGCTCAGCCGTTTTGTTCCGTCCTTATAAACGCCTCCGAAAAACAATTTGAAGGACTCATCACATACATAAGGATGTCCCTCATGACATTTTTCGCAAACGCCACAAGAGGGGAAGCTCATGATAACATGATCTCCGATTTTAAGGTCCATAACACCCGGACCGACGTCCTCGACGATGCCGACACCCTCATGCCCCAGAACCATCGGAAAGGTCACCGGAAGAAACTGATTCAAAACGGCTGTGTCCGTGTGGCAGATTCCGCTGGCAACCATCTTGATTAGAACCTCGCCTGACTTCGGTGCTGCCAGCTCGATTGTGTCCAGCTCAAACTTACCTTTTTCTCTTGTTACTGCAGCTTGAATTTTCATTGAATATTACCTCCTTGTTTTCGTTGATTTCTATGATACGGTAACCTGAAGCATTGACCAGAACCGTGGAACCATACTTCATCACTGCCCGAGAATTGACTGGAGAACCACTGAGATGCCTGTGCCCGAAGAAATGAAGCTTTGGCTCATATGTTTCATTAATATGTAAAAACGCCTCGAATCCTCTATGGAACTCGTCTTCTCCGTCTCCGAAACCGAGAGGCGGGGCATGTGACACGAAAATATCGATCCCCTTCCTGCGTTTAATTTCTGATTCCATTTTCTTCGCGCGCTTCCACATCTGGGCGTCGGTAAATTGAAAACTGCCTTCCTTTGTACCCCGGCATCCGCCAAGCCCTGCAATCTTCATGCCCTTAAACTCGACAAAATCCCCGTCTATGCTGATGCAGCCGTCCGGCGGTTCGGTTAAAAACGCGACGTCGTGGTTGCCGTTTACATAAAACAGGGGTGCAGGAATCATCGTTACGAGAAAGGAGAGATAGGAGGCCTTTAAATCACCGCAGGATATGATTAAATCCATACTCTTAAAAATATCAGGATCAAAATGGTCCCATATAAACTTACTTTCGATATCTGATACCGCAAGAATCTTCATTTCGGTATTCCTTTCGCAGGTAAGGGATAACCGGAATCATTCGCCGATAAGAAAGCCAGGCAACAATATAAGAAGAGCCGGTTGTCAACAGACAATTAAGCGCTGTTCATTACTGTCATTATACACTGCTTTTCCTTTTCTCGCAACAAAGAAGTTTTAACATTTCTTCGCCTTTAATCAGACAAATGAAAAAAAATGTAAAAACGCTTTACAAAAGTAAATCGATATGATATATTACACATAACGATAACAATTATTATTAAAGGTACGTGTAGACATGAAAAAAGTTTCTCGTTACAGTAAAAAAAGAGATGCGATATATGAAGCCCTCGCCTCAACGACCTGTCATCCTTCTGCCGAATGGATTTACAGAAACTTAAAATCGAAATATCCGGACTTGAGCCTCGGAACGGTATACCGGAATCTTTCGCGTTTTAAAGACGAGGGATCGGTTATATCCGTTGGTGTTGTGGCCGGACAGGAGCGGTATGACAGCAATGCAAAACCGCATCCGCATTTTATCTGCAAACACTGCGGCGTAGTCATCGATATGCACAGGTTCAGTGAAGAAAATTCCCTGAACGAAAAAGCCTCAGCGCT
>JAAYJC010000228.1 GCA_012523085.1 Clostridiales bacterium | reverse complement strand
CTGTTTTCCGAGAACAGCGGGTCAAAGATTGGGATAGTTGCTGCGCGATTGCCTGCTGGACGACGCGGTCTACGACTGTCGAGATTCCCAACTTCCGCACGCCGCCGTCCGGCTTCGGGATTTCCTTTCGGCGCACCGGCTGCGGCTTGTATTTACCGCTGCGGATGCTTTCCAGAAGTTCTTCCCTGTGTTCTCTTAACCAACCGAGCGCGTCCTCAACGGTCATGTCATCTATTCCGGGCGCTCCTTTGTTGGCTTTCACCCTCTAGAACGTGCGCTCACCGGGCGCACCTTCAGTGGTCCCAGACCTCGCCTCGCGAGGCCCGGGACTTTTTTCATTCCGTACGAAGCGCCCGGATTCTTTCGCGCAGCTTCTTTCTGTTTCGCGCAAAGATCACCAGCGCCACGATGACCGGTATGATCATGACCCTGTACATAACCGCTATCCCCTGTATCTCGCTGCCCGTGCTATTCTCAACAACGGATATCACTGCACCCGCGAGCGTAGGCCCGATCAGAAACCCGAAATCAATCCCCAAATAATTTGTGTTTCCCGCCGCGCCCCGCCGCGCCTTCGGCACAAGCTGCATATTCATCGCCTGCAAAAGCGGTTCGCTGATGCCAAATCCGATCGCCGTAACGACCCCGGCCAAAATAAACATGGGCAGTGTTCGGCTGAAGCTTATAAAAATAAGCGCGCCGATAAACAGGATAAAGCCCGGAATTATCGTCTTATCGATACCATACCTGTCGGCAATTCTGCCGCTGACGGGCCTGACCAAAAGTAAAGTAAGCGCGTTTGCCGTAAAGAACAGACCGATATCCTCAACACCGCACTTCTCGCCGAAT
Organism: Clostridiales bacterium; assembly: GCA_012523085.1. Classification (GTDB taxonomy): domain Bacteria; phylum Bacillota; class Clostridia; order Oscillospirales; family Oscillospiraceae; genus JAAYOP01. Next base: position 14,132 of record JAAYJC010000228.1, on the reverse strand, counting down.
ATCGCAATAAAGGAATTGATGCCCGAAAATGCGATAATCTGAAAAAACATAACAAGTGTCGGCAGCAGCACCTCCGGTGCAAGTGCCTGCTTGAGGTTTATCCGGAAACGCCCACTCACTTGCGGTGTATCATTCTTCAGCATAAAAGTAAGCGCAAAACTGGCTGCCATAAGTGAAGCGCAGATAAAAAATGTATTGCTATACCCGATCGTAGCCGCCAGTTTCAGGCCGAGCGTAGGGCCCGAGGCCGTGGCAATTGCCCCGCCCAGCGAGAACATCCCGAGACCGGACGCTATTTTACTGTCCGGCAGCGAATTGCTCGCAATCGCAAGGCACAGCGGCGCCGACATGCCAATACCGATCCCATGCATAAGCCGTGCGGCAATGAGCATCCCGATATTACGCGCAAACCCATAAAAAATAAAGGTCACCGTTATAATACCAACCGAAATCGACAACAACCTGTTTTTCCGAAAGAAATCCATAGCCGGACCGGCTACGGGTCGGATGCCAAGCGCCGTTACGGCGAATACGCCGGCTACAACGCCGGTGATTGCTGCTGTCCCGCCCAGTTGGTAAGCGTATTTCGGAATCAATGTGTTCATCATGAACTGGCCCATGCTCATGACAAAGTTTACTATAAAAATGCTGATAAATGACTTGGACCAGATCCGCTCATTGCTTGTACCCTTATTTTGCTTCATTTTGTTTATCCTTTATATCATTTTTCGCTGGCCATTGCCGGCAGTTGTGCTGACTTTGGTTTTACTTTCGGACCATTGCCGGAAAGAAAGACATTTTTCAAAAGCCTGCATACTCGGTCTGTCAGGCTTTTTTTCATAATATCAACTATTATATCTGAGCCAAACGCTTGTTTCAACTTTTTTCTCCTGAGAGAGAAAAGACAGTCAGTACATTACGCTTAGCACACTGACTGTCTTTTCACATTCTTTAATACTATGTTTCTATTCTGTTTTTTTATGGAATAGAAGCCCACGTTTCGTGTGTTCTTCTTTTTTCCGGGGGTACACGAGATTATTTTGAAATAGTTTTTTCATATATTTAACCAACCATCATAACATTTGTGTTTAACACTAATCTTACTGCTTCACCGTTTTTATGATCTCTTAATCGGTATATTTCTTGAGTTCATTAACATATACGGCATATTCCGGGGTTTTCCATTGGTTTCTTCACCATTTTTTGGTGTTATGCCATAAATTCATACTGCCAATATATGTAGACATCGGTAATTCCTTCTGTTATACTGAAAATCGATCGCATGTATTCCATATTTGAAAGGGATGATGTGTTTGCGGTAAGGGCTTATTTGTTGCGCAGTTTTACAAAATTATTATGAGATAGGGATGAGAAACAACATGAGAAAAAAAGTAGCATTACTACTGGCAATCATTTTGCTCGTCGCTATATTCGGCGCCTGTAACAAAACAGGCTCGGATACGGGTCCATCTACCTCCGATCCCACAGGAAACGGCAGCACCGCGACGATAGCGCCCACCGATAACGTTCCGGAAGAAACCGGTCCTTACAATCTGGCAGCCGGAAAGTACGAGGTTGATGTAAACGGCGTTCCGACAGGTAATTATGCCTACGATCTCCCGCTTTCCACAACAGACGAGGTATTCACCGAGTGGACGACTCCGATTATCGCCGATGAGATACCGGAAACCGGAGCAGAGGATATGACATACTTTAAGGCCGCCAGAGAAATGACCGGCGTAAACATCGAGTATTTGATGATCTCCTGGGCTGACCGGGCGACTAACTTTTCCGTTTTGCTGGCCAGCGACGACCTGCCTGACCTTATAACCAACGGTAACCTGTATTATACGGGTACCCTGCAGCAGGCCGTGGATGACGGCTTCTATGCAAATCTGTACGATTATAAGGAATATATGCCGAACTACTACCGCAGCATATTCGCCCACCCGGAAGACATTAACGTTCAAGCTACGATTATGCCTTATCCTGAAACGATCTATGTCTTCTACTGCGAGTACGGTGAATGGCAGACGCGTGACTGTCTGGCCGCGCGCGGCGACTGGCTTGACCGTCTCGGCATGACAAACGAAGACATCGTGACGATGGACGATCTGCACAATCTGTGCATGCTGTTCAAAACGGAGATCGATGGCTGCACATCGCCCTTTTTGCTCTTCAACACCCTTGACCCGCACAGCTCTTTTACAGCGTTCGATACATTGTGCCATGCAAATATCTCAGTCGTAGCTCCGCAGTACATATTGGACGGGCAAGTGCAGTTTGCAAACTCCGGCCCGAACGACCTGAAGTTCATGACTATGATCAACCAGTGGTGGAATGACGGCCTGTTCCAGCCCGAATGGCTGTCCTCCGACGGTACCGGAACCCCCGCTATCCGTGAAGCGCTTTCGACCGGCACCATGGGCATCATGGGCTGCATCGCCTCAGAAGCGGCTGACTTCGGCGGCGGAAACAATTCAGATCCCAACGCTTACTTTGTGCCTATCCGCAAGCCCGTCCTGTACGAAGGCCAGGTTTTCCATCTTGGGGACGTTCGCTCCTGGTTCTCTTTGGGAGCCTGGGCACTCAGCGCCAAATGTGCAAACCTGCCGTTGCTTGTTTCCTACTGCGACTGGTTCTACAGTGATGAAGGCGTCACTTTCTCCAATTGGGGTGTGGAAGGATTCTCGTTCGAGTATAATGAAAACGGCGAACGGCAGCTGACCGAGTTTATATACAAACATCCGTACGGTCTTGCCACAGCGCTGATCCAGCATACACTCAACGAAGTCTGCGACGGCGGCAGAATCTATGCCTCCAGATCGTATGCGTATCCCGGCGGTGAAGTACTGGCGGCATTCTCCCCCTTCTGGGATGATCCGGATCACTACAGATACGACGGGACGATGCAATGGCCGCCGGCGGTCAATATCAGCCCGGAGGATAATGCCCGCATCGCACAGCTCGGCGCTGATATAAAGACGTATATCGCAGAAAACTACCTGCAGTTCGTCGACAACTCCAAACCCTTAAGCGAGTGGGATTCCTATGTGGACGGCCTGCAGAACCTGGGCTGGGAAGAAGCCAGATTAATCTACCAGAAATCATACGACGAATTCATGGAGAGATTCGGCGGCTAACACACATGAACAAACCCGCCAAAAGCGGGCAGGTCATTAGAAAGTGAATTTATAAAACAGACGGTGTCGCCATAGGGTGGCACCGTCTGTTGTCATTGCGCTTTCCGAATTGCATACCCGCCTGCTTTGTTCGGAAGAGGGCTTTTCGTCAGTCGTCGTAATATTCATCCTTGAAGCTGCCAAAGCCCCCCCAACTGTTGTATTCGGTGATGTTAAGAGACATTTTATCAAAAGATGTGCCAAGGGCTTTGTGTACGGCATTAAACACTGCTTCGGTGAATTCCTTTTTAATATGGTACTCAAATTTCGAAAAATACCTTGCATCGATAAAAACAAAATCATTTTGTTTTACGCCGCCTAAAAACATGGTCTTGCCGTCTTCCAAATCGGTAATCAGCATGCTACCGTCTTTTCCCGGAATACGTCCCAAAGCTTCGCCCAATCCGTCAACCAATTCCTGCTGCTTTTCTGAAGTGAGTTTCTGTGCAACGCTGATTCTGATATAGGGCATAATCGCACCTCTTTCCACCACCGGACATAAACATATCGTTTTACCGGGTAATTCATTGATGACATTATAATCCATACACGCTAAATCACAAACTTTTCGGTTTTTTCATTAAGGCTGATATTTCTTTTTCTTGCTATTTTGTTTTCAAAAGGTCGCGAATTTCTTCGAGCAGTACAATATCCGGAGCGGGTGCCGGAGGATCTGACGGTGCTTCCGCTTCTTTCTTTTTTCTGGATGTAATGAGCTTAATAAACAGAAAAATTGAGATGGCAATGATAAGGAAATCCACAATAGATTGAATGAAGGAACCATATAAAATGGCCACTTCCGCCACATCGCCGCTGGCCGGTGTGATAACATATTTTAAATCTGTGAAGCTTACCCCGCCCAAAATAACACCAATTGCAGGCATCAGGACATCGTTGACCAGAGACGAGACGATTTTACCGAACGCTCCGCCAATGATCACGCCAATAGCAAGATCAATGACATTTCCTTTGAATGCAAATGCCTTAAATTCTTTCAACATTTGAACAACACCCTTTCTTCTAATTCTGCAGAACGCGAAGCAGCGCGGCTGCTTGGTTTATCCGGTCTTGCACCTTTCTATAATACTCAGCTATGGTATTTTTCCTGCTCCTTAATCATTATTCTGCATTTTTACGACTTATCTCTTTGAAACAGACGGCACGCAGTACCGGGGAGCGTCATTTTCGTTTCTTCACCTCTCTCGACATGGCATATAGGCTCGCCGGGTCTGCTCAAATATGTATGCAGGCCTGGAATGCCTGGTTGACGGCCTCTGCAATAGTTGCCACATTCCGGCAGTCGCCGACTATCGCTATATTACTCTCCGGTGCGCTGTGGCGCAGTTCATCCACCAGAGCCCAGCGCTCACGCATTCCCATTGAAAGCAAGACGGTATCGCATGAAAGCTCCTTCATCTCCCCTGTCTCCATGTCTTTGCATATAACGCCGTTGTCTCTGACCTCGACCAGAGTGTAACCATATTTCACCGGGATATTCTTTTCCTTAAATATAGATGTGAGCTCCGTTGCGCCGTTTCCGGCGCTCTTGCGAAAGCTCATCTTTGCCGTAAATTCGTTCTGCAGTTCCACAACCGTAACATCCTTACCCCGCTCGAAATAGTCCAGAGCGGTCTCAAAGCCGACGCCGCCACCGCCGACAACAACGATTTTCTCACCGACCTTGCTGTTTTCATCGACCTCGGGCACCCGATACACATGGGGTTTATGTATGCCGTGAATGTTGTCGGGAATGATGGGCTCCGCTCCCACCGCTATGACGATGGCATCATAATTCTCAATATCCAGAATATCCTTTGCTGCCTCTGTATTGAGCAAAATGCGTGCTCCCTTAGCGGCGCATTTTGCTGCTGAGCGGCGCAGCCACATGAGATAATCCTGCATATCTCTTTTAAAACGCGGAGCGGCTGCGCCTATCACATTTCCGCCGAGCCGTCCGGTCTTTTCATAGAGAGTCACATCGTGCCCCCGCTCCATGAGCGTCTTCATTGCTGTTATACCGCCCGGACCACCGCCTATCACGGCGGTTTTCTTCTTTACAGCGGCCTTTGGCACTACGCCGTCCCGGAACTCCGATGTCATCGTACACATGGGGTTGACTGCGCAGTAAATCGGCTTCGGGGTCATGAGGTGCTTTGCGCAGCTGTCGCAGCGCAGGCAGGGACGCCTGTCCTCGGGGCGGTTCTCCGCGTATTTATTCGGCATTTCGGGATCAGCCATCAACGGACGGCACATGGACACAAAATCCACCCAGCCGTTTTTTATCATCTCTTCCGCATAATCTATGCTCATAATTGAGCCCACTGCGCTTACAAGCAGATCAGGGTGAGCTGCCTTAATATTCCGAGCATAATGGGCGTTAAAGCAGTGCTCCATCAGGTAGTTTTGACACCAGTTGCGATAATACAAATGAGGTCCGAAGGGATCGCTGTGGAGACCTGCCGACACATGCAAAATGTCAATATGTTCTTTCAAATAGCCCGCCAGTTCGATTGTCTCATTTATGTGCATACTGCCGGGGGCTATCTCATCACCGGAGCAGCGGTACTCAATGACAAAGTTTTCACCGCAGTGCTTTCGTATGGAATCGCAGACTTCAATGGCAAATCGAGCGCGGTTTTGGGTGCTGCCTCCGTATTCATCGGTACGGTGGTTGAAAAAAGGACTTGTGAACTGAGAAATCAGGTTACCGTGTCCCCCATGAACCATAACAATGTCCATTCCCGCTCTCTTCATTCGTCCGGCTGCCATGCCGAACTTCTCTACTGTTTCTCTTATTTTTTCCTTCGACATCTCAATCGTGGGCATTGGTTCCCGCTTGTTTCGGGCGGCTCTTAATAACTCGTCCTCGGATATGAAGGATGAAGAGGAGTATGCCGCATGGCCCACCATCTCAAAGGGTACGCCCTCCCCGCCGTGGTTTATCTCCAGGGAAGCGTGACAGCCAAATTGTTTGCACATGTCGGCATAAAGAGCCAGAGGGTAGATGCACCTGTCCGTACCAAGGTCGAGCTGGAAGCTCTGATCGTTACTCTCACTGAGATCAACCGAGCAGTTTCCCAGATACAACGTACATACACCCCCCCGGGCGAACATTCGAAACCAGTCCACCAGTTCCCGGGTCACATAGCCCTCAGGCGTGCTCAAAACGGGCGTTGTGGGCGCAAGGGATATTCGGTTTTTAAAATCGACGCCGCGGATACGGATTGGCTGGAAGACATGGGCATAACGAGAATTCATTATAGACTTCCTTTCCATTATAAATTATAAGGGCGCCGCGTAGGATAAAAATAATATACTCAGTATTAGTTCGGATTAACGTTTCTTTCCTTGTCTAAAGGGAAATATTGTCTGACCACATCCAGAAATATTTTTGAACAGGGATTTCTGCTTTGCTTTGGCCAGGCGCAGACATATTCGATTTCGTTGCCTTCCCTGTCAATAGGTATGACATCCACAGCATCGGGTAAAAAAGCCTGCGTCAGCCCCATAGGCAAAATGGAAACACCCAGCCCCGAGCCAACAGAAAGTAAAACCGACTCCGCCTTGTCATAACGATGAATAACCTTTGGCGTTGTCTGATAGGCGGCGCTGATATCCATGACCTTGCTGTAGAGCTGGGGGCTCTCAGGCTGAGAAATCATAATAAACTTTTCCTGAAATAACTTGTCAAAGTCCAGTTTTCCCTTTGTCAGCTTGTGACCCTTGGGTACGACAACCACAAGCTTATCACGGTGCGTTATAACATAATCCAGGTGCTCATTTTTTTGAAGCATTGAGAGATGAGCAAAATGAAAATCAAATCTGTTTTCCATCATGGCCATCTCCTGAGTTTTGCCTGTATTCTGGGTTATATCAATCATGATGTCGGGGAACTGCGTAGAAAAGACGGACAGGAACGAAGCAAGCGTGCGGCTGGTTGTGGAAACAGTGGCGATGGAAAGATATCCTGTCCTTCCGTTGTGAACCTGGTCCACCATATCCGAAGCTTTATCCGCCATATCCACTATATCAATGGCATAGGGTAAAAATGTCTCTCCTTCACGAGTCAGAGAGACGTCCCGGTTTGTTCTAAAGAAAAGCTTTGCATTGAGCTGGCTTTCCAGTTCAAGTATGCTCCGGCTGATTTTCGGCTGAGGTACATTGTTTTGCCTTGCCGCTTCTGAGAAGTTCAGAAGCTGCGCAACGGATATAAAGTATTTTAAGTTCTCTGTGTCCAATGCCGTCCCCCCATATTATCGTCAGAAGGATTATAACATTAGCAAAGAATAGGGTCAAGCATGGCGCAGTATATATGTGAACACTGTAAAAAGCGCATACAAAATTTTTTGCAAAAACTGCAAAAATCCTTGAAAACTTTTCACCTTAGTGTATAATTTTCATTGGTGGGGATGCGAAACAAGAAGAAATATAGGGACAAAGGGAACGGACGACAGAATTAATGACAATCATGGGAGAATTAGAGCTTAACCGGTGGATATAAGCAACCGGGGATGAAGCGGGCAAAAAGTTTCATGTGTATTGTTTTGACGAGGTACTTTGATTCCATATTCCGGGTCAGATGAGTCCGATGCCATAGGCATTTGTCATAACATTAATATTAAAGAGCTTTCTTTGCCGTTTCGCTTGTGATGAAATATACCAACGTTTGCTAGACACTATGCGTTTTATAGTTGACTTGGACAAAAAATCATGCTATATTTGAGCTATCCAGAAATTGAATAGTATTATTCGTTTTTTACATAGCCCGCATGATATTATTTCATTTATCGAATCGTAAAGACTATCCAATCTGCTGGAAGTTCATCTTTTCTTTTTACTTATTTTATCGTTCTGTACTTATTAATCCTCAGCTCAATAACGTAGCTCTTTGCACTATCGTCAAGCTTACTATGCATCAGTGCAATTAGACATATCACGAAGGGAGAGAACCACGTGTCAGACAAGTCGATTCACAAAGCATTCCCCGGCACAGCACCCCCAAACGCCGGAGCCGACAAGACCGTCGTAAAAGCGATCAACCTAAGCGGCGGTATTTTCGGTGCATGTCCCGCTCATGTAGATGTCAAGGACGGTAAAGTCGTCCGCATCAGACCGCTCCACTATGATTCGAAGTACGATTACGAAAGCTTCAATCCATGGGAAATGGAGCGCAACGGCGTCAAATTAAGGCCTCTCAGCAAATCAGTGCCACCCCCCTGGGGCTTGGCCTACAAAAAGAGGACCTACTCCCCGAACCGCGTGCCTTACCCGATGAAGCGCGTTGACGGGGATCCGAACGGCGAGCGCAACCCGCAAAACCGCGGTTCCAGCAAGTTTGAGCGCATTTCCTGGGACGAGGCCACGGACATCATCGCGTCCGAGATCAAACGCGTGCACAAAGAGTACGGCCCCCTGTCGATCTTGGTTCAGGCTGATGGGCACGCAGAGCCCAAACTGATCCACGCACCGCACGGCTGTGCAACCCTGCTCCTCGACAAGATGGGCGGCTTTACCCAGCAGGTAAGAAACCCTGACAGCTGGGAAGGCTGGTACTGGGGCGCCAAGCATGTGTGGGGCAAGGGCTTTATAGGCAATATGGGCCCTGCCGAAAACCTCGTCAAAGACATGACCGAGAACACCGATATGGTCGTACTGCAGGGCGGTGACCCCGAAACAACCCCCTGGGGCTTCCGCGGGCAGTTTGCGAGCCGCCTGATGTTCTTCTGGCAGAAGGCCGGTATTGAGCAGGTCTATATATGCCCCGACCTTAACTATTCTGCGGCTATCCACGCCAACAAGTGGATCCCGATCCTCCCCAACACCGACGCCGCTATGCAGCTTGCCATCATCTATACCTGGGTCGTCGAAGGCACGTACGACAAAGAATATGTCGCCACACACGCGGTCGGAATGGATAAGATCGAAGACTATGTCCTCGGAAAAGTAGACGGCGTTCCCAAGACTCCGAAGTGGGCTTCCGGTAAGTGCGGCGTTCCCTCCTACACGATCAAGGCTATGGCAAGACACTGGGCCAAGGTTACAACGTCTACCGGCCACTATTTCGGCGGCGGCTTTATCCGCGGACCTTACGCCACCGCACCGGCTCGTCTGGAATGCATCCAGCTGGGCATGCAGGGCCTGGGCAAACCGGGTGTGCACCATGCGCAGATTGCCTACATGGGCATGCCTAAGAATATCACCTGGGACCAACTCAACTACGACATCGCGAACTCCGACACCGCGAAAGGCTTCCAGGAGTATTCGGGAACCTTTGAAACCATCAAGCAGAAGGATCCTGAACTCTACGAAAGGATATTCAATCCTCACCGCGGCACACCGCAGGCCTGGGGCAAGCAACTCATACCGAAGACCCTCATTGAAGAGGCTATCAAGGCCGGTACGGACAAGCACATTGATTTCTGGGGAACAGGCGGCCACGAGGAAGAGCCCATAGACCAGATGATCAAGTACCAGTACCCATGCAAAAAGGGTGATCTTCGTTATACCGGCGAGGCAAAGACGAATCTTACCCATAACGACAGCGACATCGACAAGATGTACGAAAAGATCGATTATGACGGCACCCCCATTCACATGGTGTGGACGGATACCCCCTGCCGTCAGACCTGCTGGGGCGACGGTTTCGATATTGGGATGACGATCCGCAACCCGCAGATCGAATTTGTCCTTGCACAGCACCCCTGGCTTGAGAACGACTGCATCTATGCGGACATCGTCCTTCCGGCGAACACAACCCTTGAGGTTGATGACGTCATGCCCTGCGTCCGCGACGGCGAGCATTTCCAGACCATGCTCAACATGCGCCAGGCCATAAAGCCGGTCGGCGATTCGAAGAGCGACTTCGAATGCGTCGTCGAGATTGCCAAGAAGCTTGGCAAGGAAAAAGAAGTCACCATAGGCAGAACAGTTGATCAGTATGTTGAAGGTGTTTACAAGGGAATGAACTTTGATAAGATTGTTTCCTGGGAAGAGTTCCAGGAGAAGGATTACATGGTCATCCCCGTATCCAAGAACTGGAAAACGCTTCCAGCCGGCCTCTATGAGTTCTACAAGGATCCCGTAGCCAACCCGCTGCCTACACCGACCGGAAAACTGGAGTTCTGCTCAACGAACCTCATGAAATATTTCCCCAACGACGAGGAGCGTCCGCCGTACCCGCAATGGATCGAGAAGGGCATCACTCACGATGAGCGTCTTTCCAGTTCCAGAGCAAGGACATATCCGCTTCTCATCGTCACAAACCACCCCAGATGGAGAGTACATGCGCAAGCCGACGATATTCCATGGACGAAGGAAGCTATGACCGGTAAGGTCAGGGGCTTCGATGGATACCTCTACGAGCCTTGCTGGATTAACCCCAAGGACGCTGAAGCCAGAGGCATCAAGACCGGCGACATTGTCAAGGTATTCAACGAGCGCGGTATCGTGCTTTGCGGCGCATTGGTCATGGAGAGAATCATACCGGGCGCTGTCTCCGTCGACCACGGCGCGAGAACAGATATCATTATCCCGGGTAAGCTGGATCGCGGCGGCGCCATCAACCTTATCACACCGAAGGGACTCACATCCAGACACGCTGGCGGTCAGGCGACGACATCGTTCTTGGTCGACGTGCAGCGTGCCAGCATGGAAGAGCTGGATAAGTGGAGAAGAGAGTATCCCGAAGCTTGGAACCGCGACTATGACAGGGCTTCCGGCTTGAAAGCCACCGCCTGGGTTGAAAGGGGGAAAAACTAATGGGAAAGAAAGTATTTTTAGTCGATACTACGATTTGTAACGGCTGCTACAGCTGTCATATCGGCTGCAAGGACGAGCATGTGGCCAATGACTGGACACCTATTGCCAAGCCGATGCCCGAGATCGACCATTTCTGGTTTAAACTGGACGAGAAGATTCGCGGCACCGTACCCAAGGTAAAGGTAGCCTATATGCCTCGCTTCTGCATGCACTGCGACAATCCGACCTGCATGCAGGCCTGCCCGACGGAAGGCGCTATCTATAAGCGCGACGACGGTCTGGTCATCATTGACCCGGTCAAGTGCACCGGATGCAGAAAATGCATGGAAGCCTGTCCTTACGATGTAATCTACTTCAACAGAGATCTGAACATAGCCCAGAAGTGCACGGGCTGCGCTCATCTGCTTGACGCGGGTTGGAAAGAGACCAGATGCTCCGATAACTGCCCGACATTGAGCATAAGGATCGTTGACGAAGACTCAGAAGAAGCGAAGGAGTTTATCGCAAACTCCGAGTTCTATAAGCCCGAAATCGCTGACGAAATGAAGCCTCGCGTATACTACAGGGGTCTGCCCAAGAAGTTCATCGCGGGCACCGTCTTTGATCCCGAACAGGACGAGGTCATCATCGGCGGTTGCTGCACACTCACCGCGGCGGATGGTAATGTATGCACCGCCACCACCGATCACTTCGGTGATTTCTGGTTCGAAGATCTTCCGGACGGAAACTACAAGCTGGAGATCAAAGCGGACGGCAAGACCAAGTCATTCAATGATCTTGACACCGCAGTTGCAGACATAAACCTGGGGGACATTCCTCTAACCTGATTTTTGGCTGAATGAATGCATGCGGGGTTGTTGCACTTAGGTACGACAACCCCGCGCGGCCTTGCCGAGGATAAAAAATAATGCTATCAGAACGGAAATAAATACTATGAGGGAAACATCGCGTCTTAAACCTTGGATCGTCCTTGCTACATCATTCGGCATAAACCTGATCATCGGAATTCTTTATATATGGAGTATTATCAGCAAGGCATTGGTAAATGACCTGCAATGGACCAGTAAACAGGCTTCATTGCCTTATACGTTTGTAACCGTTACTTTCGTCGTAGCCATGGCGATATTCGGAAAACTTCAGGACACGAAGGGCCCCAGAATTACGGCGACGATCGCCTCCATCATGATGGGAAGCGGTATTATCCTTTCAGGTATATTCGTTTCTCCGATCATGCTGGTAATAACCTTCGGCATCATCGCCGGCGCCGGTATAGGGACGGCAAATGTAGCTACCGTTCCACCCGCCGTCAAGTGGTTCCCTCCGGAAAAAAAGGGAATGGTGACGGGCTTATCCGTTGCCGGCATCGGTATTGCGGCTGTTGTGTACTCGCCCATAAGCAACGCGCTGCTTAAGTCGGTAGGGATAGAGAAAACCTTTATTTACATCGGTATAGCCGCTCTTGTCCTTATGGTTCTGCTGTCCCAGATCCTCACGAATCCTCCCGCGGGATATGTGCCTCGTAGCAAAGGAACGGGGAAAAAGCAGGAGCAAAAGGCGGAGAGTGCACCGGTCAGGGACCTCGGGCTCCGGGATGTCTTAAAAACCTTTACTTTCTACAAGCTGTGGATAATGTTTGCGTTCTCATCGTCTGCCGGCCTGATGGTCATCGCTCACGCCGCCAATATCGCCAAGGTCCAGGTTGTCTGGGAGGGCGGGTTTTATATGGTTATTTTGCTGGCCGTTTTCAATGCCGCTGGCAGAATTCTCGGCGGCGCCGTGTCCGACAAGATCGGGCGCATGAACCTGATGCGCATCATTTTCGGGCTGCAGGCTCTTAATATGCTGCTGTTTTCGCTTCATTCGAGCATCCCCCTGCTGGCGTTGGGCATAGCGGTGACCGGTCTTTGCTACGGCGCGGGTTTCTCCGTATTCCCAGCCATGACAATTGACCTTTACGGCATGAAAAACTTCGGGACAAACTACGGGCTGATTATGACCGGATGGGGATTCGGCGGAGTCATAGGCCCGATGCTGGCAGCAGCGGTATTCGACGCAAATAATAACTATAACATGGCGTATATTATTTCATGCGCACTTTTGGTCGTATCGCTTTTGATAACGTTCACATTTTCGAAGTTAAAAAACAAAAAAAGCTAATCATTAACCTGTTTCTGTGAAGGCGCCGTCTTCCGCACGACCCAAGACGCTGTCAAACGGATCAATCATTATAGCTAAAGGAGAAACATTTTATGGCCAATATCATGGTCAACGAGGCCTGCAATCTCCGCTGTCCCTATTGCTTTGCAGAGGAATTTGTTAATAAGGCCCCAAAGGAGATGACGCTCGAGGATTTCCGTAAGGCTTTGGAATTTGTCCTCAGCGACGACAGCGACCGACAGGTAGGCATTATAGGCGGTGAACCGCTCTTATACACGCATATTGACAAGGCCATGCGCCTGGCACTGAGCCATCCCCGCTCCGAGTATGTCATGATCTACACAAACGCGGTTGAGCTCGACCGCATGGCCTCCGACATACTTGAGGCTAAAAAGTTCCGTATGCTCGTAAACTGCAATTCACCTGAGGATATGGGTGAAAAAGCCTTTGAAAAGATGCGGCAGAACCTTTTGACTTTCTATAACGACCATTACGGCGCGGGTAGATTCAGACTGAGCATAAACATGTATAAACCGGATTTTGACTATTCGTACGTGATCCCTCTTATACACGAGCTGGGCTTGGATGTCATCCGCCTGTCGATTTCCGTTCCGCAGAAGGGCGAACTCAACGGAAAGAGCCCTCTGGAGTATTTCCGCCTGATGAAGCCGAACGCGATCAAATTCGTCGGAGATATGATCCGCAACGGCGTTATTACCGGGTTTGACTGCAATTTTATTCCGGACTGCGTGTTTACCGATGATGAACGCGACGGAATGATGGGCGCTAAAGAAGTGTTTTATTCGGCCTTATCCGATAGGTTCTCCGAAACATTCTGGCCGCGCGTAATCTACTGCGAACTGAACAACTGCACACCCGTCATAGACATACTGCCGGACCTGCAGGCAATACGGTGCTTCGGTCTGTCCGAATACACCAAGCAGGATATCCGCAATTTCAGCAACATCGGGGAGCTCAGAAGCTACTATATCAGAACCACCGACGTACCTGCCTGCGGCCTGTGGACCGAAGATG
>JAAYJC010000028.1 GCA_012523085.1 Clostridiales bacterium | reverse complement strand
CCTCCGCAAAGCATACTTCAATCTTATAATACTGCCATACCTTGCACATTGCAAGTACTGGCAATATGTGATTTGTACGGCGTGAACGGCATTACAAATATGCGGTCAGCCTTACACCCATTTGCAACCTGATGAGATTTCTGTTCGTCAGGACGGAGTTTTGCCGAATGAAAGGCTTGCAGTTCTATGATATTCCTCCGGATTTCAGCTTGCGACGGACACCCTTGGTGGTCAGCTATACCCTTCCCGCTACCGGGTAGGTTCGGTGCTTTCATCCTTTAGAACGTGCGCTTACCGGGCACACGAGAACAAAAAAACTTTCGGTTTTAACAATGACCGAAAGTTTTTTATATACAATGATTCGGCTGCCGGCGTACTGTAGCTTGAGCGTAACTATACAGGCAATGTCATGTTATTTTCAGCCCATTAGGATTATGCGGAAGAATGCGTTCCACATCAGGCATTTCCTTGACGAGCCTTTCGGCATCCACCAAAATGCTGGTCAGGATCTGTGCCGCTTTTGGGAAATTGGGTGCGCAATCGTAAAATCCTTTTAAGTAATAGTACTTGGGTCGCAGCTCTCTGCAGCTGACCGTACCGAATGCCCGCCGGAATTTTTCGTGATAGATTCGGATCAGATAATAGCAGCCGTTGTCGTCCTCTGACTTGTCGGATCGTCCGTACAGCAGCGATATGAGCGCGACACCGGCCTCAAGAAGGCCGCATGCTTCGTGAGCCCCGCCGCCACCGCCGCCGAACCCGCCGGTTACCCTCAGTATTTCATCAGACAGTACAATGCCCATCGCGTCGGCACACCCTCGTATCAGCGATTCGGAACAACGATATCCTGAGACACGATACTCGTCGCATTTCTGTCCGGCTATTTGAATTCTTTCATCCATTGTTAATGCCACCTTCCTATGTGGTTGTATTCCTGACGCATGGTTTGCAGCTTAGTAACATGCTATTTTTAGTATCAATCAATTTCATTCCGTTATTTCAAGCAATCTTTCTATTTTCGAGATGTTTTCCTTGATTGCATTCAACTCATTCTAATACTTAGTAACTAGCTTGCTCGACAGATGTAAGTTTTTCTGACCTAAAATGATTATTTGTTCTTCTGTGACCTCTTCAAAAAGATCCTGTTGCTCCTTCAATTTTTCCTGCAACTCAAATTTGCTCATGTTATGAAAGTTTTCCATTTGGTTCACCTTATTATCAAACTCATCATGTACCATTTCCGTCATTATGCGATATTAAAAGTACATTTCTGAGTATTAGTATACATAAAAGCTATCACATTAGCAAGATTCCTACTGATGTGTTGCTCATCTTTAAGGTGCACCAACGGAGAGTTTGTCTACAATGATTAAAAGGAAAAACCCTGATAAAATAACATTGTTCAATGAATCTATACTTGTAAAGCCGGGGGAGGAACTCGAATCAATATCGGCTTTAAACTCAAATAATCGCTGTGGTCCGTCCGGTGACGACTGCAACGAATACTGGGATTAAACACGGTGCAAGCATGCATTGGCGCGCCGGAAGAGCTTCTCACGGTAGATATTATGTGCTTTACAGGTAAGCGTAAACGCTTAAGGCGGACTGCAGAGGGCAGCAGCCAAACTTCATCCGTCCCTCATACTGCGGATATTCCTCATCAGTCAATGGGCCTACTCAGCCCTCATACCAACGTTCAAGGCTATCGGCATCAGTGGCAAGGCAGGCACATCGCATATTAAAAGCAGAAGGCACCGAAAAGTGAAGCGGCATAGATACCGAATTATGCGATAGAGCGCATTGCCGGATGTGTGCCGCCGATGAAAACGAGAAATCCGAACCCAGACCCTATCGGGACTGAGTTCGGATTTCTCAAGTATGGTGGACGATAACGGACTTGAACCGCTGACCCTCCGCACGTCAAGCGGATGCTCTACCAGCTGAGCTAATCGTCCATAGGCGAGGATTAGTATACCCCAGCAGATTGTGATTTGTCAATAGTCTGCCCGGAAAATCTCTTCTTTATTGTTATTGGTGCCGGAACTGCCGCGATAGGCATAATGCATTTCTCGGCAGTTCCGTTTACTTGATCAAATGGCAAAGATCAGGTCACTCGAACGATGCAGGTCATGGTTTGACCGTCTACGGAAACTTTGATGTTCGTTGTCCCGACAGAAACCGCCTTTACCGTTCCGTCGGAGGTTACGGAGGCGATGCCTGAATTCTCACTTGTATATGTGGGGGTCGATGTGGTTCCGCTTACCGTCAGCTTAAAGGTTTCGCTATTTGAGGCTTTTATCGTGACGTCCACATGGCTCAGGCCAAAGGTGCTTTCCCCTCCGCCATTATCATCGTCCCCGCCCAGTAAAGATTCAGCGGTAACCCGGACAATGCATTTCGCGGTCATTCCGCCCGCTTCGCAAATAATGTTCGTCCATCCTTTGTCGATAGCGGTAACAACCCCGCTCTGGTTGATGATCGCAACGTTTTCGTCTTCGACGCTCCACTTCACCGTCGCATTTGAGCTGGCAGGGGACAGCGTAGCCGTCATTGTCCATTGCTCACCGATAGAGGACAAGGTGAAATCCGTGCGGTTTAGTGTTATCGCAGTAACGGTCGGTTGTTGGGTCGGCGTAGGCGTTGGCTCGACTGAAGGCGTCGGAGATTCGGTGACGATGGGCGAATTTGTTATCTCATCAACCCCTTCGTTATGATTAATGGAAATTGTCGGAGGTGGGGTGGGATCGCTGTCTTTATTTTTTAAGCTGCTGGAAACCAAAATGATCACAGCCACAACGATAGCGATCAAAATCAAAATACCGGCGATAAGCTGCCATTGTTTATTTCCGCTGTCGGCCGCTCTTTTGCCGCCGCGGTTCTTTCTGGCTCCGCAGTACGGACATCTGCCCCGAATGCCGGAATACCTTCTGTCGCATCTTCCGCACTTAACTTCTCTGAATAATCCCATAAGCAACCTCCGTTTCTCATGCTGCATAGGTTTTTATCGTTAATTGTACTTTATTCATTGATTCATTTACATAATAGCCTGTCTATAAGCTTTCGTCAACGATTTTTAACATTTTCAGACAGTGTTTTTTGTGTTTTTGCTTTTTTCACGCATATTTTTCATAGAAAAAGAGCCTCGGCAACCGCGCTGCTTCCGCCCTGTTTCTATGCTGTACTACAACAAATAGCTGTGCCAAATTAAGCCGGGTGCGTCTTTTTGCTTCACTCATACCGGATCCGGACAACAATACCGCAATCGTTATCTGATCGGGCTGATGAAGCCGGCACCGTTTTCATGAATGTAAAGATCCGCTTTCATCGGATCCGTCTGATGTATAGGCTTGATTTTTCCTGCTTTAAAATCAACTGCCGCGCGTTTTAGTTTTTTGACCATTTCAATGTCCTGTACATTTTTTCCGTGGCAGCCCAGTATCATATCGATATCGCCGCTCATTGAAAGAAGCCTGTCAAGGCTTTTTATATAATCATCCGGATCGCTGTCGCCCTTTATCATAAAAACCGGTCCGTCAGATATGGTATCACCCGTAAGGATGAGTTTGTTTTGCCTGTCAATGAGGGCAATGCTTCCCGGTGTGTGTCCCGGTAACCAAATTACCTCAAAGATTCTGCCGCCAAGGTCAAATAATTCTCCTTCTTCCACCGGAAGGGCATAAACCTTCACATCTTCCATCAATGCGATATCCCTCGGATGTGCATAAAGTCTGTCAAAGTAACCTGCGCCGCCAAGATGATCTCCGTGATGGTGCGTGGCGACCAAAACAATAGGTAAATCCGTAATTTCTCTTATTATCTCGAGAATATTTGTTTCACCTGTGCCCGTATCGACCAAAAGCGCTCGATCTTTTCCGACAACCAGATAGGCTGCCGACATCCCCGGAGCAACATTCCATACCCCGTCCGCGATATTGATTGCCTTCTTTTCCATACCTGGACACCACCTTTGTCATATTTTTTAAGTTAGTTATGATTCACCCAATATTCCGGATACCCCGCTGTCACGCGCCGCTTTTGCAACAGCCTCGGCAACGGTCCGGCTAAGCCGCGGATCAAACGGTTCAGGCAAAAGCTTGTCCGCCGAAAGGTCGTCGGAAACAAGCCCTGCAATCGCCAGCGCAGCTGCCAGCTTCATCTCTTCGTTTATGGTTTTTGCCCGCACATCAAGCGCGCCTCTGAATATTCCAGGAAATGCCAGAACATTGTTGATTTGATTGGGAAAATCACTGCGTCCGGTCCCGATTGCCACCGCCCCTGCCTTTTTTGCCAGCTCCGGCATGATTTCCGGGACGGGATTGGACATGGCGAAAACGATTGACTTTTCAGCCATCGCCGATACCATTTCCTCCGTTACGATACCGGGTCCGGAAACGCCTATGAACACATCGCTTCCGTCCATCGCCTCTTTCAGACCGCCGCGCAACCGCCTTGGATTGGTAAATCGCGCCAGATCCTTTTTCGCCCCGGTCAGCGCCGGATCGCCTTCACAGATCAGCCCTCTGCGATCTGACACAATAATATCACGGACACCGTTAGCGGACAGAAGTTTTGCAATTGCGGTTCCGGCCGCGCCCGCTCCGGCTATAGAAACTTTAATGTCACTGATCTTTTTTCCCACAACCTTCAGCGCGTTTAACAATGCCGCAAGTACCACAATCGCTGTTCCGTGCTGATCGTCGTGAAAGATCGGTATGTCGCAGATCTTTTTGAGTTTATCTTCAATCTCAAAGCAGCGCGGAGCTGAAATATCCTCTAAATTAATACCGCCAAAACTTCCCGACAACAAATAAACGGTATTAACAATCTCGTCGACATCCTTAGACCTGATGCACAAGGGAACTGCGTCCACCTCGCCGAATGCCTTGAATAAGGCGCATTTGCCTTCCATAACGGGCATTCCGGCTTCCGGACCGATGTCCCCGAGACCCAAAACGGCACTCCCGTCGGTGATAACGGCGACCGTATTATTCCGTCCGGTCAATTCGAAGCTTTTGGATATATCCCTTTCTATCTCCAGACAGGGCGCCGCGACGCCGGGTGTATAAGCCAATGACATGGCTTCCTTATTGTCAATTTTCATCTTCGGTACGGTTTCCAGCTTACCCCGCCACATATAATGCTGTTCCAGTGACTTCGCCGCGTAGTCCATAAAATCTCCATTCTGCCGCGAAGCGGTAGCACAAATAGTCAGAAAAATCGATTGAGCAAATGGCCGCCGTCATATTTGGCGGCCAAATCGATTTCTTCCGTGCGTGAAAGTAATTTCACGGCATGAAAGTATTTTCACAGCGTGAAAGTACTTTCACGTTACCTCCATACGCTATTGCGATATCGTTGATGGAATGATCCCCGCAGTAGGGGGTGATTATGCCCATCGTTTCCGCATCGGCACCGGGCTAAGCGCCATATCTTGTAGATATCCGCATCCTATTGTACGCCGGATAATAAAAGGTAAAGCTAACACCCGCTATTAATCGAGACTATTTTATACGAAACCGGAATAAATTACAAGCAAGTCTATACTTGATTTTGGTCCGATTGTACTGTCTGAATGCTATGTACTTCCGTGCCTTTGTAGTAATAGGTGAGGATATCTGAAAAAACCGCGCCTTGTTTAGCAAATTCATTCGCCCCGTATTGGCTCATGCCGACGCCGTGTCCATATCCTGTTGCTTTAAACATAAACCCGCTTTCCCCGATAGTCCATACGACGGCAGCTGATCTCAGTCCGAACAGCCTTCTCAGATTAGTCCCGGTCATTTCGGCGCCTCCCACTGCGACGCTTATTATTCTACCGCTGTCGGAATATATAACGTCAGCGATCCAGCTATCCGGTTCACCTTCAAAAACCGCGTCGGGATAGTCTGCTTTAACCATACGTTTGAATTCATCAAATGATACGTTAATTTCAGAGCAGTAATTTGGGACACAGGTCTCGCCTTCCGGACTTTCAACCGAAACCAGATACGGCAGCGGCGTTTGCCAGACGTTTTCGCTGTCTTCCGTATAGCCTGAGGATGAGGAATGGAAGGCAGCCAGAATCGGCGCACGCTCATAGGTGACCAACAACCCGTCCGTTTCGGTTACGGCGGATGTGATAATCTCCATGTTGAAATCGTATTTATCGGCCCACCGTGATTTTAAATCCTCGGAGGAAAGATATGCCTTGCAGCAATTACAATCGTCGCAGACATCGGCATTGTCGTGGTTGGAGTCATTCACCATTTTATAATATGTATATGTTCTTGCCGCAACAGCCTGCGCCTTGAGGGCCTCAGGCTCGAAAGATGCCGGCATCTCCGCCGCGACAACGCCCACCAGATAGTTGTGCATTGTAAGTGTTTTCACTGAACCCTTGGTTAGCAGCCGGACCTGTGTTG
>JAAYJC010000227.1 GCA_012523085.1 Clostridiales bacterium | reverse complement strand
ATAATAATACTGGTTCAGCGTTTCCCAGCCCTGGTCTGAAAAAGCATTTGGCCGGGTGACGACAAAACCGTTTTTACCGAAGGTAAGATGGGAAGAGAGATAACGATAGAAACCATCAATGAATATCGTACCATAATCCCGGATTTTGCCTGTTTTGAGATTTCTGGCATAAAGCCTGCTGTTTGGCGTCCCGTATGGACCTTTCTCTCTGGGAATGATGAATTCGGAGCAGTACAACCAGCCATCGTGGACAAAGATACTAGCGATATTTTCTTCCTCGAGGCGCATCTCGCCGTCCTGCACGGAGACGCTATAACATTCATTGGTAAATTGGCCGTATACACGGCCGTCGGAATATCCAAAATAATCGGTGAATCCGGGCTTCTCTGAAATCATGCTTATCTCCAGGGTTCCGAGATCGACTTTCATGAGTGAATGCGGATCGTCGCGGCTGATATAATACAGGGACCCGTCTTCGACGGCGAATGACATTGCAAAGATGCTGGCTACCGAATCTGAGCAGCGTACCGTATCCTGCCGCGTGATTCGATAGATGATGGACTTATCCCGTGTATCAAAGCTGTCACAGAGAAAATAAAGCTCTCCACCGTAAGCCGCAAGATGACTTGCATGACGGTATTCCATTTCGTTAAAGACGATATCCTCGCCGGTAGTCAGATCCACGCGATGCAGAGCCGTTGGCTGTCCTTCATTTCCCACGCCGGGGGCGTAATAGAGATAATGATCCTCAATGGCGGTCAGCGGCCTTGGCGTATCTTCAAACGTATAGACCACCGAGTATCCGCCCCTGCCGTCGGTGTGGAATACGCGGTGCTGGGCTAGGGGTATAGATGCCCCGTGAGTGAGCATCTCAAAATATACGGACTCGTCTTCGTCGGAGCAGGATGAAAGCAGCAGGAATAGTATCAGTGCGGTAATCAGAAACAGTCTTTTTTTCATGCGTCCGTTTTTATACCCACGGGGCGAGAATAAAGCCTGTGGCGTCATAATAAGCCTCCCTGATCATTTTCCAAATAGTAACATCCCTGTATTGTGTACTGATAATACCTGATTTTTTAAGGTAATTCATGGTAGCTGCTTTCTTGAAGACATCTCATCGTTTCGGCGTATAACGGTGAATTTTACAAAAACAAGGGAATCATCTCCTTTGCAAATTTACTACATATTATCATATAGGTTATATTTTGTCAATTTGTGGAAACTCAAGTGAGATAAAACGCCTAGAAACAAATCTGCGGTTATTCGGACAAATAGGAAAACGCGGCGTCAAGCTGTTCTGAATCGATTCTTTTAAACAACAGGCCGGTCTGTGGAATAGCATACCCATATTTCAAGTATTGCGGCTTCCAGTCCGGACGGATGTTCAGGCAATCAGCAAGCTTCTTTGAAGAAAACGGTAAAAAAGGGCTCAGCAGCACGGATAGATTTGCCGCCAGTTGTATACAGGTTACAATCGTGTTTTCGCAATCCTCGATGTTAGTCGTTCTGGATTTCCAGGGCGCCTTTGCGTCAAAATATCTGTTTGAATACCGGACAAGCTCGAATATGTCCTGAAGCGCTTCTTTTATAAACCCGCTTTCTATTTTTTTACCGACTTTTATATAGCTTTCTTCTATCACTGTTTTGACCTCCGGTGAAAACAATGCGTCAGGGACCGCTCCACACAAATACTTTTGAGTAAAGCTCAGCGTCCTGTTCACGAAATTGCCGTATCCACCCAGCAGTTCACTGTTGTTTCTCTCAAGAAATTCCGAAGGCGAAAAATCCGAATCCCGCCGTTCCGGACCGTTAACCAAAAGAAAGTAGCGGATTAAATCGGGATCGAACCTTTCAAGCAGATCTTTACACCAAACTGCCCAGTTTTTGCTTGCCGATATTTTTCTGCCCTTGAGCGTCATATATTCGCTGGAAATGATCTCGTCCGGCAGCCTGAGGTTTTCCCCATGCGCAAGCAGAAGACCCGGCAAAATAATCGTATGAAAAGGAATGTTGTCTTTGCCGTGAACATAATAATGTCTCGCGTTTTCACCCCAAACCTCTTCAAAGGGTATGCAAAGCCTTTTGGCCAGCAAAGCACTCATCGAAAGATAACCGAGAACATTCTCTGCCCATACATAAATTGATTTGTCCTCGAACCCTGCTTTCGGCACGCTGATACCCCAGCTTAAATCACGCGTGATGGCGCGATCTCTAAGCCCCTCATCAAGGTACCGCCTGGTAAATGCTTTAGCATTCTTGCGCCATTTCGGGTGGCTCAGCAGGTACTGCTCAAGCCTTGATTCCAGCTTTGACAGTGCGATAAACAGTTGTTTGGTTTGTTTAAAAACAGGCTTCCCTCCGCATTGCGCGCAGGCGGGATCCAGCAGGTTCTCCGGTTCCAAAATCATATCGCACTTTTCGCACTGTTCCGCACGCGTCAGCGCGCCGCAGCCCGGGCATCTGCCGACGACCATACGATCTGTCAGATTTTTGGCGCATTCCGGGCAAAAAGCCAATGGAGCTGATTTTTCGTAGATGAGTTCTTTTTCATACATTTTTCTATGAAATTCCCGTACAAACGAAATGTGCTCGTTTGAATGCGTCATTCCGTAAATATCGAAGCTGAAGCCAAGTTTTTGGAAAACCTCGATGAATTCACGGTGATAGCGCTCGCAAATTTCTTCGGGAGTCTTTCCTTCGCGTTCCGCGCGTATTGAGACCGGCGTTCCGTGACAATCGCTGCCGGAAACATAAAAGACCCTGTTCCCGGCCGCTCTATGGTATCTGGCAATGACATCGCCGGGCAGCAGCGCGGAAACGCGTCCGATATGAAGCGGTCCGTCCGTATTCGGCCAGGCACCGCCGATGAGTATGTTTTTCATTTATTCTCCATTCCGCCGCCAAGCGGCTGCAAATCCTGAATTTTTTTTGTGTCTAAACTGCTTTGAACCGAGAAACTTTATTTTTGCGTTTTTTCGCATGAAAAAACTCCCACCTCCGAATCTGCCTAGATTTCGGAGACGAGAGTACGTTTTATACTTCGTGTTACCACTCCAAATTCGCCTTTTCCTCACGGAAAAGGCCTCATCAAGTACGGGCAAAGCGCCGATACTCTATTGCTGTAACGGGCAAACCCGTCGTAGCCTAAGGAACGCATATGCGTCCGCTTCGGTACGCGGCTCCGAGACCATGTTCATCTGAATTAACTCTACCCTTTCTCAGCAGCCGGGTTCTCTGTAAAAGCGCCTTCCGATTACTCTTCTCTTCATCGCCTTATCCTAACTTTTCCTATAGTATATTCACTCTGCCGAAAAAGTCAATATAAAACCCAAATTTATTTACATTTTATTCATCACTGCGGCCATATGTCGGGTTATTATTAAGTTTATACTCATATAATAACATACTCGGAGGCTTAATGAATTATCATATCGT
>JAAYJC010000226.1 GCA_012523085.1 Clostridiales bacterium | reverse complement strand
TGGTAAAAATGCCGGCATCGCTGTTATGCAATGAAAACCGGTGTTGTAAATCCGCTAAGGACATGATAAACTCTATGCAATTGTTGATTGAAAAAATATACTGAGCGCCCGGCTCATTTATCGGTTTAATGCCGCTGTCGAGGTTCATTATCGCTTGAGCGGAGCGGCGGAATTAAAACGGCGTTCTGCTGCAATTACACGACGGGAATGCTAAACCGGATGGAACAAGTCGCTTGGCACGGAGGGACGCGTATGCAATGGCTTGAGGTTTGCTTCGAACCGGGGCCCGGCAAACTGGATAAGTTGGCAGCGCTTTTGGAAGATCTCGGCATAGAGGGTCTTGTCATTGAAGACGGCAGCGATTTCATGGATTTTCTTCACAATAACCGCCAATACTGGGATTATGTCGATGCTGAGCTGTTGGCTGAAAAAAAAGCAAAAAATGCGATAAAGCTGTATCTGCCCGACGATGTCGGCGGAAAACGAACGCTTGACCGCATTTTAAAAGAAGCCTCCCCTTATTATACCGCTCATTCGGTTACCGCCGTCAAGGACGAGGACTGGGAAACCGGTTGGATGCAGTATTATAAACCGATACCTGTCGGACAAAAGCTGCTGATTGTTCCGGAGTGGGAAGATACCGCCTTGGACACCGGAAGAACGGTATTGCGTTTGAATCCGGGATTGATTTTCGGGACAGGCTCGCATCCGACGACAGCCATGTGCCTTGAAGCGCTGGAACCGCTCGCACCCAAAGCTGAAACTTTACTTGATCTTGGATGCGGGAGCGGCATACTTGCCGTTGCCTCGTTGGTGCTTGGCTGCAAACACGCCGTCGGCTGCGATATTGATCCTATGGCGCCGAAAACTGTATTATCCAACGCTGCGTTAAATGCTGTGCCGCCGGACGCTCTGACCGTTTTTTCCGGCGATATTCTAGGTGAATCCGGATTACATTCAAAAATATCAGCGATTCGTTATGATTTGATTATGATGAACATCGTCGCGGATGTGATCATCGCTTTTGCCTCAAGCGTACCTGATCTGCTTAAACCGAACGGGAGATTTATTTGCTCCGGCATCATAGAAGGTCGTCAGAACGAAGTCATATCCGCATTAAGCGGAGCGGGCCTTCAGATAGTACACCAAAAAGAAAAAGACGACTGGCACTGCTTCACCGCCCGGATCGGCAATACAGGTGATTGAAGATCGGCCGTCCGGAAAGGAAACCAGATGACATATAAGTTATGCATACCATGCCTGTTCGGCCTTGAGGGTCTTGTCGCCGACGAACTGCGCCAAATGGGGTACAGGTCCGTTAATTCCGAGAACGGCAGAGTGCTTTTTCAGGGAGACGAGGGCGACATCGCAACGGTAAATATCGGCCTTCGCACCGGCGAGAGGCTTCTTCTTTTATTGGGCGAATTTTCCGCTCTCAGCTTTGATGATTTGTTTGAGGGCGTTAAAGCGCTGCCCTGGGATGAAATTCTGCCGAAGGACGCAGCATTTCCGGTGAAAGGCCATTGCCTGAATTCCAAACTGCATTCGGTGCCGGACTGCCAGAAAATCATCAAAAAAGCCACGGCTGATAAGTTGTCGGAAAAGTACGGCCTTCAGCGTCTCCCCGAGACCGGAGCGACATACCAAATCCGCTTTGCGATTTTCAAGGACATGGCCTCGATCTATCTGGACACCAGCGGAGCGGGACTTCATAAGCGGGGTTATCGCCCGAATGCCAGCCTTGCCCCATTACGTGAAACGCTGGCTGCCGCGATCGTTAAAATCAGCCGGTACAAAGGGCGCGACAACTTCGTTGATCCATTCTGCGGTTCGGGTACGATAGCAATCGAAGCCGCGCTGACGGCTTTGAACAGAGCGCCGGGACGAAATCGCCGGTTTTCGGCGGAGGAATGGGCGCTGATTCCAAAAACCGTTTGGGATACCGTCCGAAAAGAGGCGGAAGCTCAGGAATACACGGGGGATTATCAAATTTTTGGAAGTGATATTGATCCTTCTGCGATAGCGATCGCCCGTGAAAACGCAAAACGAGCGGGTGTAGAGCAATATATCCGGTTTCAAGTCAGCGACATGAAAGACATTTCCCTGCCGGAAGGCCGTGGAATACTGGCAGCGAACCCGCCGTATGGAGAGCGTATTCTGGATATCCGCGAAGCTGAGGTGCTGTATAAGCAAATGGGTAAATCGTTTGGCAGCGTCAAAGACTTAAACCTTTATGTGCTTTCATCTAATCCCGACTTTGAAAAACACTTCGGAAGGCCCGCGTCCAAACGGCGAAAGCTGTACAATGGTATGATTCAGTGCCAGCTTTACATGTACTTTTAAAACAAGGAGAGAAGGCTTATCAAGCACTTGTTTATCATAAACCCTGTTGCCGGTAAAAAGCCGGATATAAACCGATTGCAGTCTGAAATCACAAACCTGATGAGTGAGAACGAGCAGAACTGGGAGATCTATATCACCAAGGCACCGCTGGACGCATGCGATAAGGTCCGCAACGAAGCGGCTATATCATTAGATCGGCTCAGGGTATACGCATGCGGGGGGGACGGAACACTCAATGAGGTGGTCAACGGGGCGGTCGGTTTTTCTCATGTAAGCGTTACACATTATCCCACCGGTACCGGAAATGATTTTCTTAGGACATTCGGTCCCGACGATTTCAAGCTCTTTCAATCTCTTCGATTACTGGTAAACGGACAACCGCTTCCACTTGACCTTATCGAATGCAACGGACGTTACAGCATAAATATCTGCTCGGTCGGGATTGATGCGCGCATCGGCGCGGACGTACATAAATTTAGCAAACTTCCGCTTGTTTCCGGCATGGGCGGATATATTCTCTCGCTCATCAGCAATCTGTTCAAGGGCATCAACCGGAAGCTGAAGCTAAATTACGGGGACAGAGAATATTCAGGCTGCTATGCATTAATCTGCGCCTGTAACGGCAGATATTACGGAGGCGGTTTCAACCCTGTACCCGAAGCCATTCCCGACGATGGTATAATCGACTTTCTAATAGTAAAGAATGTAGCGTGGTATAATTTTCTGAAGCTTGTCGGAAACTATGCGAAAGGGAAATACAAGCAGCTAACGAATAACATAACCTATTACGGTGGACCGGAGATGATAATTGAAAGTGACAAGCCGCTTAAAATCAATATTGACGGCGAAATTGATATCACCAATAATCTGTATTTTAAAAAAGCGTCGGCGGGCATTAGTTTTATTTTTCCGCAAAATTCCGCATTTTTTAACTCACGCACGAAATAATAAGAAAATAACTGAGCAAATCAACGGTATGGCTTGATATTTCAATCTAATTTGATATAATGACGAATTTCAACAGATTTTAGTTGCTTTTTTGTGATAATTGAAGTTGCAGAATATTAATGAATGGATTATTATAGTAATCGTGTTAGCACTCGATCATCAAGAGTGCTAACTGTAAATATAGATATCCGTCATCTATACAGCATCATATTTAGGAGGTTATATTATGAAACTGATTCCTTTGGCCGACAGAGTTATTCTCAAGCAGATCGAAGCCGAAGAGACCACAAAATCCGGCATTATCCTGACCAGTGCCGCTCAGGAAAAGCCCCAGATCTTCGAGGTTATTGCAGTGGGTCCCGGCGGAATTGTCGAGGGCCACGAAGTTGAAATGTCCGTTGAACCCGGCGACAGAGTTATTACCGGCAAATACAGCGGAACACAAGTAAAGGTCGATGATGAGGAGCTTGTTATCGTCCGTCAGGGAGATATTCTGGCAATAGTCGAGTAAAGCATTAATGATCAAAATGGAGGTAATAATATATGGCAAAACAGCTTATTTATAACGAAGATGCCAGACGCGCGCTGGAGCGCGGCGTAAATCATCTGGCCGATACCGTAAAAATCACACTTGGCCCGAAGGGGCGCAATGTCGTTCTGGAGAAGAAATACGGCTCCCCCATTATCACGAACGACGGTGTAACCATAGCCAAGGAAATTGAGCTTCCCGATCCTTTTGAGCAGATGGGTGCGCAGCTTGTCAAGGAAGTCGCAACAAAGACCAACGATGTTGCCGGTGACGGTACGACAACAGCGATCGTGCTTGCCCAAGCGATGATCCGCGAAGGACTAAAAAACGTCGCCGCCGGCGCCAACCCGATGATGATGAAAAGAGGCATCCAGAAAGCTGCAACCACTGCTGTCGAGGCAATTAAGAGCATTTCCCAGCCCGTCAACGGAACCGAGGACATCACGCGCGTCGGCACAGTCTCTTCAGGAGACGAAATTATCGGCAGACTGATCGCTGAAGCGATGGAGAAAGTATCGCAGAACGGCGTCATAACAGTCGAAGAATCCAAGACGGCCGATACCTACAGTGAGGTCGTCGAGGGCATGCAGTTCGACAGAGGCTATATCACCCCCTATATGATCACCGATTCCGAAAAAATGGAATCCGTTCTGGACGATCCTTACATTCTGATAACGGATAAAAAAATCAGCAACATTCAAGAGGTTCTTCCGATCCTTGAACAGGTTGTACAAGCCGGTCGCAAGCTGCTGATCATTGCGGAAGATGTGGAAGGCGAAGCGCTCGCGACGATCATATTAAACAAACTGCGCGGTACCTTTACCTGCGTATGCGTAAAGGCTCCGGGCTTCGGCGATAGGCGTAAGGAAATGCTTTTAGACATCGCAACACTCACCGGTGGTCAGGTTGTTTCCAGCGATGTCGGCATGGATCTCAAGGAAGTCGGCATAGAGGTTCTCGGTAACGCACGCCAGGTTAAGATCAGTAAAGAGAATACGATCATTGTAGACGGCGCCGGAAAATCTGACGAAATCAAGGGCAGAATCAACCAGATCAAGAGCCAAATTGAAATCACCACTTCCGATTATGACAGGGAAAAGCTGCAGGAGCGCCTTGCGAAGCTCAGCGGCGGTGTAGCCGTTATTAAGGTCGGCGCAGCGACAGAGACCGAAATGAGAGAGAAGAAGCTCAGAATTGAGGATGCTCTGAACGCTACCCGCGCGGCTGTTGAAGAAGGTATCGTACCCGGCGGCGGAACCGTTTATGTTGCTGCGAGCGCTGCGGTTGAAAAACTGCTCGCCAAAGAGACCGGCGACGAGAAAACCGGCGTACAATTGCTTGCCAAGGCCCTTCAGGCTCCCGTTAAGCAGATTGCAACCAACGCCGGAATGGACGGCTCCGTTATCTTGGAAAAGCTTAAAAGCAGCAAACGCCAGAACCACGGTTTTGACGCAGCTCGCGAAGTATACTGCGATATGATCGAAGCCGGAATCGTTGACCCGGCGAAGGTCTGCCGTTCCGCTCTGGAAAATGCGGCATCTGTCGCTGCGATGATTTTGACCACAGAAGCACTCGTAGCCGACAAACCCGAACCTCAAGCTGCACCGGCGGTGCCGGCAGGCGGCGACATGGGCGGCATGGGCATGTATTGATAAATAATACATGTTTTAAACCATAAATTTATTCAGACAGTGATTGAAAAAGACGCGGTTTCGGCCGCGTCTTTTC
>JAAYJC010000225.1 GCA_012523085.1 Clostridiales bacterium | reverse complement strand
GGGCAAAAGCCCGGTGGGCAAAAGCCCGTATATTTATGGGGTGGGCGTGCTCCCGTCATTTCGGGGTAAAGGCTTCGGAGCGGAAATTTCCCGCGCCGTCACAATGCACTGCCTGGATCTGGGTTATGAAATGAGTGTGATTGTCCCGGCCGACGAGGGATTATTTGATTTCTACAAAAACTATGCCGGATACAGCGATTATTTTACGGTCAATGAACACAAAATCAAAACAGAGGGGCGTGTTTCACCCGAGGCAACCGTCACCGGGATAACGCCGAAAGAATACGGCAAACTGCGAGAGCGCCTGCTTTCGGACTTAAATCATCTGCGGTTCAGCCGCCTTGCCTGTTCTTATCTGAATGAGCTTTGTGTTTCTACGGGCGGCGGTCTTTATAAGCTGTATCAAAACGGTTTTTCGGATATGGCCGTTGCGGCAGTTGAGATCGGTGAAAAAGGCCTTCGGGTGAAAGAACTGCTGTGCAGCCCCGATCAAACCGAGTATTTGGCAATCGCTTTGCTCAATGCGTTCGGCTATCACAGCGGTACGGTTAGAACACCGGGACGGCAAAAGCGCTTCGGGATGTCCAGTATCCGGATACAAGGAAGCGGCTACTTCGGATTCGCCTTCGATTGATCGGAAACCTTTTGCGCCTGCACACCAACATGAAAAGACTGAGGGATTTACATTTCCTTCAGTCTTTTTAGTTACCAATAAAATACTTTTCAGAAATAGCACAAAAAACGTATCCCGGTTTAATCATCGCCGCTTTCCTGTTTCCGCTCTCTTTCCAAAGCGGGCACCACGATATGTTTTTTGATTACCGGATAACAGATGAAAACCGTTGCAAACCAACTAAACGAATAAAAAATGAAAGGTAAAGTAAATAAAGAAAAGAGCGGGACCGTCAGGAAGCATACCACAAAGGCCAAGAGGGTCACCAATGCGGACAGAATATTCCGGCCGAAGCCGATGATCACAAAAAGCAGAGCGTTCCTGATGATTTTAAATACGCTGAGTTCTACCGTTACCGCCATTAAATAAAAATAATGGCGCATAAACAAATAAACAACAAGCACGATGCCCGATAGCGTTCTTAAAATGATTGAAAATATCGGAATCACGCCACTGCCGCTTTGTACGCCTCCGATCATACCTGAGGCAAGCAGTAAAACCATCACGACATCGAGAATACCAAAAAACAGGCCCTGCTTAAAATTTGCCCAGCCTCTGGATACAAAATCGGACATCCACGCATGCTCTTCTCTTGCAAAATTTCTAAAGATATAGGTCATGCCCATTGTCGCAGGTCCATACAGGAAAACCGAAAGAGCAAACAACGGGATATGCAGGAATTGTGGGATATATGTCCTGATGACCGAAAAAAACGCGACACCCGGAAAAATATCCACAACCGGACTTGCCTGCATAAGCGGTTCTAAAAGACCTCTGGATTCCAGCAGCGTATAGTACAAAATGTTGCAGACGGTATAGAAATATATCAGCATCGGAAGGGTTATGGCAAAATAAAAAATATTCACCGTGACAAAACGCCAGAACTTCCTGAACAATATTTCCCAAAAAACAAAAAAACCATGCTTTACAGGCGCGTCGCTTAAAAGGTCCGGCCTTGGTTTATATTTATACGGTTTGAATAAGCTCATTTGACAAATGATCCTTTTGTAATATATCGGCAGCTTTGCATAAATCGGACCGAGACTGCCGGGTCATCGGAAAACTACGCTCTGGGATGCGCCTTGTTATAGACATCCTTGAGCTGCTTTTTTACGATCTTGGCATATACCTGCGTTGATGAAATATCCGCGTGGCCAAGCATTTCTTGAATTGAGTGAAGATCGGCGCCGTTTTCCAGAAGATGCGCGGCAAAGGAATGCCGCAGGGTATGCGGAGTGATTTCCTTTTTTATTCCCGCCTTTTGCTGGTATGCCTTGACGATTTTCCAGAAGCCTTGCCGTGACATGCGGTTTCCGTTCATGTTGACGAATAACGCAACTTCATTTTGATCGGCCAGCATATTGGGCCTGATGTCATCCATGTAATCGGATATTGCCTTGATGGCGACAGAGTACATCGGGATGAAGCGTTCCTTATCTCTGCTTCTGCATCTTATTATGCCCGCGGAAAGGTTGATATCCACGGCATTTAATGCGATAAGCTCGCTTACCCTGATGCCGGTCGCATACAGGAGCTCGAGCATAGCCTTATCTCTGATTCCTTTTACATCGCCGCAATCCGGCTGCTCAAGAAAAAGCTCGACTTCATTGCTGGTCAGAATCTGCGGAAGCTTGCGCATTTGCTTATCAAGAGAAACACGTTCGGCAGGATTTACGGTTATTTCACCAATCGCTCTCAGAAAACCATAAAAGCATTTCAGAGCTGCGGCGCTGCGTGACAAGGTGGCAACCGATTTTCCGCTTTTTTTGAGCCACTGCAAGTAATCGGCAACATTCTCATTTTTGACCTTGGTTAATGATGCCGTTTCCTGCCGGCCGATATAACGGCAGAACTGTTTGACATCACAAAGATATGAAACAAGCGTATTTGGAGAAACCTGCTTCTCTGTCTTCAAATACGTTTCGAATTTGCCGATAAGCCGCTCGTCCGTCGACACAATCTTCACTCCTAAACAACAAATGATACGGAAAGCCTGATCAGATAAGGCGTGAGGTAATGATCCAAAATAGCGGACAGGAAAATGACCGCCATGCAAATCAGAAGCAAAATGAAGTACCGTCTGTTGATCATGCCCGCGCCTTTTGTTCCGGTAACAGTTAAACCGAACAGGTTTCCCGACAGCTGCATGGATTGAATCGACAGAATAAACAAACACGGTACGGTAAAAAGAGCGCCGATACCATAAGCGGCAAAAACCAATAACCGGCCGTCCGCGCCAAACGCCCTGATCATTGCCGAAGCGGCAAAGCCGAGAAAGAAGCCCCTCGCTGCCATCAATGGCGGTATAAGAAGAAATCCGAACACTGATGTACCGAAAAAAACCGATAAAACAGGAAATGTTAAAGCATCGATAAGGGCAGTCAGAAACGCATTCTTATCGATCGCCTTTTCGTTTATGTAACCGAGATAATCCGAAACCGTTCCGGAAAGCATGTTGCCGGCTTCTCCTGAAACATAGCCGCCCGCAGCCGTTCCGATCACCGCGCCGCACATAAAAAAGCAGGAAAGTAAAACAAAGCACTTAATCGAAGAGACATCATCCCGTCCCATACTGCCGCGTATCGAATTCTGATAACCGCCGATCATGTTATGACCACTCCATTTCAAAACCGCTAGTAAAAGGATATGGGACAAGGTCAAAATAAATGCCATAACATGGTGATATTAAATATAGTACAATCCCGAAAGATAATCAAGGAAATTGCGGAAAGTAATTCATTTTTGGTGATTATGCCGAATTATTATGTAAACAGAATTATGTAAACAGCCTGAACCAAAGAAAGTACCATGTCAAAAAACATGATACTTTCCTCAACATTTCGTATGTCAGATAATAGCACATACTATATCTGGTCAAAAACACGGAATTTATGTTAACTTTCCTGACCTCTCTTTACCCGGTCTTATCTTCTCACTTTTTTCCTGCGCTTTTTGCCCGGATAACTGCCGAGGATTCCTCCGAGCAGTGCGGCGATCATTATGCCAAGGGTAGTAAGTCCAAGCTTTGCATCGGCAAATGCCGCCCGGCCGACTGCAAAGACAAAAAGAAACAAGAATAATCCCTGACAGAAACCGATCAGGAGTTTTTTGTCCGCAGCACGCCTGACAGTAAACCGAGCGCCCAAAGCCGAGGAAAGGAAAACACAAATCACAACGCCGTATCCCATCATGTTTTCCGGAACCTTCCCGAATGACGTAAAAGCGGATAGTATCATCAGCAACAAAACTGTGATAAGCATAGAGACCAGAGCCCCGACAGCGATATTCACAGCAATGGGTCTTTCCCGGGTGGGTTTGCTTGTGGATCTTTGATTTTGCACGACAAAGCCCCCTTAACGAACAAGAATGGTTGTACAGCATTCTTATTCAATAAGGGGGTGAAAAATAACCGATACGTTAAAATAACTCAGCTTTTTTGAGTGACATCATGTCCGGTTGTGGATATGGCCCATTTAACGACCTGGACGCGGACCCTGTCTTCACCGGTTTCAAATGTAATCAAATCGTCCTTGATCGCACATATTTTTCCGACCATTCCGCCGATCGTTGTTATTTCGTCACCTACGGCTAATTCATTTCTCATTTGCGCAAGTTTCTTTTTCTTTTTGTTCTCAGGCCTTATCAGGAAGAAATAAAAGACAACGATCAAAACCACAAACGGTAGAATGGTACTCAGCGAACTCAACGTCATGTATATGATACCTCCAAATATTAGCTTTACGAAGAATATGGAGCTTTATTATATATGGTAATATTAAAAATAGCAAGTATTTTCAATATTTATTCATAAATGCCTGTTTTCATAAAATTCTTGACGAAAAGCGTCAAATTTACCCCGGGTAATGGCGTTTCGGATGTCTGCCATCAGATGGTTATAATAAAAAAGATTGTGTATAACCGCGTGCCGCATAGCCAGCATCTCACCCGCTTTAAACAAATGGCGCAGATATGCTCTTGTGTATCTTTTGCATACCGGACAGCCGCAGTTTAAGTCAATCGGCTTGAAGTCTGACTTATAAGCTTCGTTTTTTATATGGATTACGCCGGTTGAGGTATAGAGCTTTCCGTGCCTGCCGTTTCTGGCCGGAAGGACACAGTCGAAGAAGTCAATACCGCGGTAAACGCCTTCAATGATATTTTCGGGTGTCCCGACGCCCATCAGATACCGCGGTTTATCTTCGGGCATATGCGGAACGACGGCGTCCAGCGTATCATACATTTCTTTTGTTGTTTCCCCTACCGACAGGCCGCCGATGGCATAACCGGGCAAATCGAGCGCGGCAATCTCCTGCATGTGCCTGACGCGAAGATCCGAATAATTAGCGCCCTGGTTGATGCCGAACAGTACCTGACCCGGGTTTACGGCGTCTGTACGCTCATTTTGCCGCTTCATCTCGTCCTTGCACCGCAGCAGCCAACGCAGCGTGCGGGCGCAGGATTCCTCGACATAGCTGCGGGGCGACGGGATTTCCACACATTCATCAAACGCCATAGCGATATCAGAACCCAAAGCAGATTGGATTTTTATGCTGTCTTCGGGCGACATGAATACATTTGCCCCGTCGATGTGCGAGCGAAAAGAAACGCCTTCTTCTTTGATTTTTCGCAGCTTGGCAAGCGAAAAGATCTGGAAGCCGCCGCTGTCCGTTAAAATCGGGCGTTTCCAGCCCATAAACCCGTGAAGGCCGCCGGCTTCGGCGATCAGACTTTCCCCCGGCCGTAAATGCAGATGGTAGGTGTTGGACAGCTCAATCTGACAGCCGATTTCCTCAAGATCCCGGGTAGAAAGCCCGCCTTTGATTGCGGCCTGTGTGCCGACATTCATGAAAACAGGCGTCTCAACGGTACCGTGAGATGTGGAAAAAACACCGGTCCGCGCATTTGCTTGTTTATTTTGTAGGATAAAAGCCATGTGAATCTCCCAAATATCAAATGATGATCATCGCATCCCCGAAGCTGAAAAACCGGTACCTCTCATTTACCGCCGCCTCATAGGCCTTGAGTATGCGCTCTCGTCCCGCAAGAGCCGATACGAGCATGATCAGCGTGCTTTCCGGTAAATGGAAATTCGTGATCAGGCCGTCTATACAGTTAAAACGATAACCGGGGTGAATAAAGATATTAACGAAGCCCGAATATGCGCTCACTGTTCCGTTATCGCTTGAAACCGCCTCCAGGGCTCTGCAGGCGGTTGTACCGCAGGCTATTATCCTTCGTTTTGCCCTTTTCGCTTCGGTGACGGCCTCGGCCGTGTTTTGCGGTACGGTGCAGTACTCCGCATGCATTTCATGATCCTCGATATCTTCGGTCTTAACGGGTCTGAAGGTACCAAGTCCCACATGCAGCGTCAAAAAACAAAGCTCAACGCCGTTATTTTTGAGGGTTTCGAGCAGCTGCTTTGTAAAATGCAGACCCGCCGTCGGTGCGGCTGCGGAACCAGCGTGCCTGGAATAGACCGTCTGATAACGCTCTTTGTCCCGCAGTTCCTGCTTGATATACGGCGGAAGGGGCATTTTACCAAGCGTTTCCAACAGTTCGAGAAAAAAACCTGAATAAAAAAAACTGATCAGCCGGTTGCCGCCGGGTAGTTTTTCAATGACAATCGCCGTTAACGCGCCGTCCCCGAAAACAAGCTCTGTTCCCGGCTCGCATTTGCGCCCCGGACGCGTAAGGCATTCCCATATGCCCTCTCCCCTGTCGTTGAGCAGCAAAACCTCAACCGCGCCTCCGCTTTTGCGATTGCCGATAAGTCTGGCCGGCAGAACACGGGAATCATTTAGGACAAGGCAGTCCCCCCGCTTTAAAACATAAGGAAGCTCGGAAAAATATCTGTTCTCGATGGCGCCCGTCGATTTGTGCAGGAGCATCAGTCTGGATTCGTCCCGTTTCTGAAGCGGCGTCTGGGCAATCAGTTCCCCGGGAAGCTCATAATAAAAGTCTTTTGTTTTCAATTGGATCCCCCGATGCGCAGGTTACTGTTCTTCAATTAGATGCAGAACAGTATAAGTATCAACCGATGGTGACGCCGGTAAAATAGAACGTGATGATATCCTGATAAGTAAAGCCCTGATTCGCCATGGCTCTGGCGCCATACTGGCTCATGCCGACATTATGCCCCCAACCGGAGCCGCTTACTATATATTTATCACCGGACTGCACCTGGCCGCTGCCCTGCAGCCTGACGGTCTCGGTCCCCGAACCTGTAAGAACCGTAACCTCGCCGATATTGCCGATGCTTTCCACCGTGCCGCTGCCGCCGACGGCGTACAGCGATCCCGGATCCTCCACGAGGTTTCCTGCGTTGTTTATGTACATCGGGCTATTGCCTTCGCCTTCGGCCACAATGGTGAACCGCTGGCTGTATGTGATTTTACCAAGGGTCTTGCTGCAAAGAATCGAGCCTGCGTCGGATCTTGAAAAAGTGAAGTTTCTGCCGTTGCTGTCCGTGAATTTCAGCGAATAGATATTCCCCATCCCAGTGTAAACAGGTGTAATGGAAACGATGTTTGAGCAGGGATAGCCCTTTTCCTTTAAAATCCATGTGATTTCTTCTGCGGTATAGGTAAAAGACCAACTGGAATAACCGGTGTTTATTTGCTTTTCATATTCATCAAAAACGCCCTTGAGATAAGGAAGCGCCTTAACAAAGACGTTTTCGCTGTTTTCGGTTGCACCGCCGTCAGAGGAATGGTAAAAGGTCTGGCATAACGCGTTATCGTAGAGGATATACTGACCGGCTGTAAAATCAACGGCTGCGGTGATATTCGCGTTGACCTGACGCTGACCCATGTAAACCTGACAGCAATCGGTACAGCAGAGATCAAAACCATGTGAACTGTGCGCGTTGATGTGCGAAGCGGCATATGTCCTCGCGCAAAGCGCCTGAGCCTTCAGCGCTTCCAGCGGCCAGGTGTTATTCATTTCATAGGGTACGACGCCTTTGACATAATCTTCGATATTAATATAGTTGACAATCGTCAGATTTCCTCCGCCTTTTCTCGTGTATTGAAAAGCGCCGCAATATCTGTTATTTCGAAACCAGGTTTCCGCTTTTTCCCCATCCCCTGCTTTAGGCATGACGGCGAGGGAAAAATCAGTTCCGCAATCAAATTCAAATAATATTGTCGTCGTCCCGGTCGCAACAACGGTCACGCAAAAAGAACTGGCTGTCATTGGGGTGCCGCCTAAGCCCAGTGCGCTGTTCGCGGCCTCGGCTTCCGAATAAGAGCTGTAGCTGCCGACATTTACACCCCAAACGCCCGAATAATACACAGGGAATGCATCGGTATAGTTTGCAGCGCAAGCCAGGGCTTCATCAAAACTTGAATACCGTTCACCCAGCATGATGTGATAGCAGCCGACCATACCCGTGTAATTATCCGGTTCTTCATCTTTATATGTACCGTCGCTTAAATACATGTTCCAGTCTTTAAGCATCGTTATTCTGGTATCATTCGTATACCCGACACTATGGAATGTCCGAGAGGAATCAAAATAGCCGAATGTATAGCCGGAGCCGACGCTGTTTTCCAGATTGGCCGCTGCCATCGCGTCCGCTCCGTAATACAGACCGATTTTCATGGTTTGCACAGGATTTTCATAGGCTTCTGCCTTTGGTTGAACCGTGTTGAATAAAAGCATCTGAAACGCAGCCGCGTAAAGGATTAATAAAAAGGCGAGCTTTTTTGGTTTCATTATTTTTCTCCGATGACAAAAAATGAAGTCAAATCCGGCGATGAACGTATATTGACATGGTTTTTCCGCTATGATATCATTTGGGATAAACATTTATTTCTGATTGCCGGTTTTGTATGCTGATTTTTCTTATTATAGTACATAATCGGACATGTTTTCAACCT
>JAAYJC010000224.1 GCA_012523085.1 Clostridiales bacterium | reverse complement strand
CCGGATCGAAAAATGCGGAAAGGATACCGCATAACGGTTTCCTATAAAATTCAGTTCAAACTCGCTTTTCTTCGGGTCATATGACACACCGCATCGCAAAGCTATATCAGCCGGGTCAAGCTTTTCATAGCGAGCCTGATATATCTCAAACGGTTTTCCTTCTTTGTTGTTTATAAGTCTGCCCGATTCCTCCAAGCTGATTCGAGCGGGGTTTCGCGGGTTTTTTAATTTGTCGTCTTTGCTCACGTACGATCTCCTCCCTTACGGTCGGGAAATACCGGATATTTGTATGCGGAATGAAGCAGGCGGAAACGAATTCATCCATGTAAAACGGGTTGCTGCTCATATCCATATAGGTCATGTTCCTTGCAAGATCTCTAACCTTTTGCTGCGCGCTGTCGGAAATCAGCATGACATATGCCCCGGAAAGCGCGGAATTTCCGATATAATTGTACCGTTTTCTGTTGATGTCGGGCAGCATACCGATACTGATGCTATTGCCGATATCGATACCGCTGCCGATACCGCCTGCGATGATCACTCTGGCTATCAGGTTCATCTCTATATCCAGCGATTCTACCATGGTTTTGATTGCGGAATAAACCGCGCCCTTTGCCCGGATAAAGTTATCCAAATCGATCTCGCTCAGCTCGATATCCTTCGTGCCTCCGTAATCCTCCTGGAAGGCAAGAACATAGCTTTTGGTCCCATGTTCAGACTGCTTGATCCGCTTACCCTCGGCAATGATCCTGCCCGCGGGATTGATGATACCTGATCTGAACATTTCTGCGACGCAATCGATGAGGCCGGAACCGCACAAACCTACCGGCTTTTGTCCCATCGGGCCGATGACCTTCAAGGTCGGGGCCAGCGAGGATCTGTCTATTGTTATGCTCTCGATCGCTCCGTCGGTCGCACGCATTCCGCAACTGATGTCGCCGCCTTCAAAGGCAGGTCCTGCCGAACAGGCGCAGCTGACCAGAAAATCGTTGTTTCCGAAAACAATCTCACCGTTAGTGCCAAGGTCGATGAACAGCGAATATTCTTCCTTGTCCCAGATCATCGAGGATAATGTACCTGCTGTGATATCGCCCCCGACATAGCTGCCGATATTCGGTGCAATGATGATTTCCGCGTCGGGATAACAGGGAAGCCCGATGTCGGACGCGACGATGCCGTCAAGCTCCATGAAAACAGGTACATAAGGCTCCTTGCGGATATAGTCGGGGTTTAAACCTAAAAACAGATGATTCATTGTCGGATTGGCTACGACACACACCTTGTAAATCCATTCGTGCTTTAATTCAGTCGAAACACACATCGTTTCGATGATGGGGATGATCGTTTCTTCAATGACAGCTTTCTGCAGTTTGGTAATACCGTCTTTTTTTGATGCCTCGACAATGCGGTTGATGACGTCGGCGCCGTAGCGTACCTGGCCGTTTCCCGAAGAAGCCTTGGAGAGTATCTCTCCGTTATCGATATTGACAATCACAGCCGATACGGTAGTCGTTCCGATATCAATGGCAAGACCGCAGACCGGATGCTCTTCAAGATCATCCCAGAGGTCTAAAAGCAGAGCTGTATCTCCTTCCTGTTTGATCAGGCATGTAAACGTAAATTCGCTGTCTCTCAATATGTTCGGAATCTTTTTCAGAGAGAAATAAGTAGGTCTGCAAATCAATCCCGTTTTCTGATTGACCGCGTCTGCGACTCGCTCGAGATCCGATCTGGGGTCTGAAAGGCTCGGCGGAGATAGGGCCACCCTGACTTTTTTCATTGCAGTCCCCATACTTATGGCGGCTGAGAAAATGTTGTCTCTGATACCGTTGAATATATCAATCTCCCTGCGATCGCTCAGATCCGCGATTTTCATTTTGCTTCGATACGCAGACGCGATGTCCGGCACATGAATAACGGCATCGCTGTCGATTACGGTGCTTTCGCAGGCTAAAATCCACCCTTCCGAGCTCTCCTCGTCAGAAATATGGCGGTTCGGGAGTGCGTTCAGTTTACCTCCGGATATCCGAACCCGGCATTTTCCGCAGGATCCGTTCCCGGAGCATGGTGCGTCTATCGCCACATTTGCTTTTCGAGCGACTTCCAGTAGTTTTTCGCCCGGAAGGGCATATGCAACGACGTTTTCGCCGCCTTCGATTTCAAATGTTATTTGCTGCATGGATAACCCTTTCCTACATTATGGACTTGAATGCGGATCTGTTCACTCACGACTGAGGGCGAGCTTTTCTTATCGGAGCATATATTGACGCTATTCCGATAAGGACAAGTTCGCCCTTCTGGCGTTATTCAATGATACGCTTATATCAGTTGCGTTATAACTTGAATCCCGGTATTAAGCGGATGCTACATAATTTCCTGCATGGTCAGTGCGGGATGATTTTTCTCCGTTAGAAAGTTTATGACTTCTTCGACATCGACTGCGATTGTCTCATCGCAGATCATATCGGTAAAGTTCTCTATTCCGTAGAGTTCCTTTGCAACCTTGTTCAGCTTATCCCCGACATCGTCTTTGAGTTCCTTGGTCATCCAGACAATCCGTATCGGTCCGCCTTCCGCTGCGACGAATTTTTTCGACGATATAAACTGCCTGCCGTGTCCCATAAAGCCGGGCGTCTGGACACCGCCGCCCGTCATCGAGGCCAGCTCGCCGAAGCTCATTCCGCTTGGCGTTAATCCCCTGAATTCCCGGTTCACAATGATAACGCCGTTTGCCTCCGGCATAATTCCGCATATGCATTCAAAGCAGCCGCAGCTGGTCATCGGCTGCTCTAAAATCGAGTACAGCGTAACCGATTCAACAGCACCGTGCGTTGCCTTTGCAATGACCTTATCAACGGCGTCATATCTGCCGGTCTTTTCATCAATCAGTCCTTCCTTCGGTATCGGTTCGCTGGGTCCGTTCGGTGTAAGCTCTACTGTTGCCTTGGCATCCAGCCAGGACACGGCCCCGCACAGGCCAAGCCTTTCCGGCGTAACGATACAGCAATGCGAAGGGGCAAAGGATTGGCACAAAATGCAGGTATAGAAGGTATCGACGCTTTCATCCGACAGTTTGGTGATTCTCTCATCTCTTGCTCTATAGCGCGGCATTGCCGTATCATCCAGCAGCTTTTGCGCCTTTTCCCGGTCAGTAACCAGAGTGATCTGGCATTTGTCGACTACATTTCCGAACTCATCCATGACCATGTGATAAAGGACCTCGCCCAGATCCTTCAGCCTGAACCCTTTTTCGACGGCCTCTCTGCCAATGCGGATTCTGAACAGATTGCGCTGGCCTGTATGCATTACCCCTTCAATATAATTAATCCAGGTGTGAATCTTTCTTTCGATGACCGATTCGAAATCCGGCTGCATCTTCTCGCCGTAAACCTTAATAATATTGGCAAGCGGCAGATAATGGTTTTCATCCGTACCTGACATGATATCCGGCCCATCGATGACAATCAGGTGATCTTCAACCTCATTTTTGTTTGCTGAAATAACGAGCTCGCATACAGGATTATGATCGGCATAGAATTCTGTGTTGGTATCTTTTCTGCGGATGATTTCACCTTCAAACGCAGATGCGTACGCGACCGGGATAGGCAGCTCCTTGACTTTTATCTTTATGTTCCTGAGTTCAAGCGACCGCCCTACCGTCTGCGTGTGGTCGGTTACCGATTCGAGCGCACCGGGTACCTGATTTTCGCCAAGATCGACATCGACTACAACCGGAAAGCCCAGCGCAATCGCACCCGCGCCCGCCGAAACGACAACGGAATCCAGCGCGCCGAAAGTGTTGACAAACGCCGGTACTCTTTCTTTTGTATACTGCAGCAGCGCCGGAAGGTCCCCGGCTTGCGTGTTTCCGAATATCAGCGCCGTTCGGATAGCGACCGTTACCACATGAATGACCGCGGTTACATCATGTCCGAGCGGAACGACGCGGAACTCCAGTCCCATTTTTACGTCCGCTGCGGCGGCCTGCTCAATGACATCCCCTACAAGAAAGGTCAGCAGGCCTTTGCTCTGATAATCCCTTATTACCGAAACAGCGGTGTCGGGCTTGTCTGCCTTTCCCAGAATGACCGCAACACCCGGAATATCCCCTGTTACCAGTGGTACGCCGAGCGAACGGATGATGGGGTCGGATACAAAGCCGATTCCTGTTTCGTTTTCATAGGGGTTTTCATTTTCCGCGTATTTCAATGCCTCAAGTATTTCAGCTCCGACTGCTGTGGCAAGGCCCGCATTCAAAGCTTCTCCAAGGTCTTCCTTATTCGATATCAGGCTCTTTTGTACCCCGACACAGGCGGGCAGGTCGCCCAGAGTTCGAACCTTGACACCCGTTGCCGCGTATATCGTCGGCAGACAGTAGGCCGTATCGGGAAAAGCAACTTTTTTGTCTGTTCCGTGTTTTTCAATTGCCGCATTTACCGCGTTCTCGGTCAGCCCGGCAACGGCGTTTGCGCCTTCGTAAATTAAATCCGTCAATACACTCATTTTTTTACCATACCTTTCTTTAATATGTACAGGCGGGAGCGTTTTTAGGACTTTTCCATGTGCGCTAAGCTTTAAAGAAAGCAGTCTGCGGACACATCCGCCGCCGCTGTGCGGACGGGATATACCCGCAGACCCAAATCACCTTATATTTCAAGGTATGAATCGGCATACAGCGTTTCGTTTTTGATGATATCACAGGATTTAATCGTTTCCATCAGCCTTAAATCGCAGGGGTTGACAATCGCAGAGGTCAGACCGCACTGCATCGCCATTGCGACCATTGCGCTGTCCATGATCGGCCTGATGTGCTTGGGCATACCGTTAGAGCAGTTGGAAAGTCCCCCCGTTGAGTTCAGGCCCATTTCCGTAAACATTCTGATGGCTTCAAGAACATCGCTTTGCTTGTCCTGCATACCCTTAATGACCAGAAACAGAGGGTCAAACCACATGTCGGCAGTATCCATTCCGCCCATCATGCCGCGCTCCAGCATCTCCTGGCAATATGCCATCCGTTCGTCATTGTCCGAGGGTACGCCTTCCTTGGAACACAGCGCAATTATGATCGCATCATTTGCCGCCGCCAGATCAATGTTGTCAATCCTGTCACCCGCGTCTGCGGAGTTTACGATCGGCTTGCCCTTACTGCGGTTATATACGGATATACCCGCTTCAATGGCCGCTTTGTTGGACGTATCCAGTGCGAGCGGAATGTTGTCGAATTTCTCCTGGATGAGCTTTACGGCCCATTTCATGAGTTCAATGCCGTTTGACTCGGCAGGCCCTATGTTAACGTCAAGGTA
Organism: Clostridiales bacterium; assembly: GCA_012523085.1. Taxonomy (GTDB): domain Bacteria; phylum Bacillota; class Clostridia; order Oscillospirales; family Oscillospiraceae; genus JAAYOP01. Next base: position 4,086 of record JAAYJC010000224.1, on the reverse strand, counting down.
CGTAGCGCCGGCTTTGATTTGTTCTTCAGCCCGCTTCAAAATGGGGTCGGGATTCATGGTGTTCATAGCCTCGCGGATTGCCGGAGAGATGCAGTGGATTCTTTCACCGATGGTTATAAATTTAGCCATTATTTCAACTCCTAATGTTTCTTTCTCAGCTTGCAAAATCTTTCATAAACTTAACTAAAGCAACAGCCTCGTTAGGTCCTACGATTACTTTCCAATCGGGAAGCTTGTCTTGGATCTCACCTTTCAATACGGCGACCTTTCCGGGGATGATCAAGGTCCGGTTTTTGATCTTGTTTTCCACATCGTAATCCTTGATGAATTTGGCAACAGAGGAGGCACTGAGTTTTCCCGCCGCCCATGCGGTCAGAACGGAATAACCGCCGGCATCGCTGATGAGCAGGTTAACCGGAACACCTGAGCGCTCCAGTTCGCCGGATACAACAAAATATGTGAGTGCAAAGTCCACTGTTATAGCGCAGGGTGCGTTTTCATCAGCTTTATTGAGGGGATAGATTCCCGGCTCAATTTTCATCGGTTTCTGCGGATCGGTAAATACATTCTGTCTTAAGCCGTGAACAGCGAGGCTTGTGGCGTATGTCATCTTTTCAAGTACAATGATTGAGCCGTATTTCAGCGTAAACAGCGAAGCGAGAGCTGCCTGCATATTCTCGTCGCCCGAAGCAAGTGCGCCGACGTTCACCAAGGACGGATATCCGAAAACCCTGTCTTTGTTGAGCAGCGCCGCTCTTCTGATCTGCACCGCTGCTTCAAATGCGGATTTAATCGAACGGCAACCGACATCCAGAATCAGATTTTTGTTTCCGAGAGCTTCAATCTTTTCTGTCGTTTCATAAAGCTCATCGAGATCGACGCCCCCGACTCCGAGAATAATGCCGTTATCAGTGGCAAGCTTGCTCATTTTCTCATAGTTTGACGCGTTTGCGCCATTCAGTATCGGCTTTGCCGCGGCTGTTGCCGCAACCGCCGCCTCGGCAACTTCAAAATCGGTGCAGTTTAATATAATGCCCCGGTCGGTGCCCATGGCCTTCTTTGCCAGCTCCACAAACCTGTCGGCATTCTTTTCATAGGTTACAGATATAAATTCGGCATACATTCTCTCGCTTATACGCTCATAATCCACCTTCAATGACGCATCAAGCGCTGCGTCTGCTTCCGCGTCGCTCATCGTGTCGCAGAGCGAAAACGCATAAAGAGATTTGCTGACAAACGATTTTTCGTGCCTGAATAAAACGGTTTCTCCGCCGATCTTATATTCCGTATCTCCGGCTTTTACAGTCAGCGATTTCATCGGGGGCGCAGTGGACTCAGCCAGCTTTTCCAGAACGTCGGCTGACAGATGCGGGCATTTTGATATATCGAGAGCACCCTGAGCAACCTTCATGGAAAACGCCATGCAGGTAGGGTTTCCGCAATCCTTGCAGTTTGTTTTCGGCGTAAGTTTAAATATGTCAAGACCTTTTAATGCCATGTCTTTCGTCCTCCGTTCAGATAAGTTCTTTGATCAGCTTGGAAATCGTCTCAATCGAAGCGGGATGTCTCAGGATGACCGCACTTGAACCCGAAGCGAGATCGGCTGCTGCGGTAACAATCTCCATACTGACTCCCCGCTGTTCCTGGCTGCCCCAATGCGGCATGTCTTCCTGCGTTGCGATAGACTCCTTGACGGACCAGGACTCGGTGCTTACCGGCGTGATGACCGGCATCTGGAGCATCGTATCGTTTTGCGATAAAGCAGCCGCGCCTACCCTGTCCATCGTGGATACAACATATTCAAAGCCGTATCCGGCGGCGGCGGAACCAAGGTTCATCACGATGCTTTTTCCATCCACGCCGATCTGACTGATCAGCACGTTAAGCTGTTTTGCAAGGTTTATATCAACGGAAGATTCAGCGCCGACCTTTTGTCTGTAAGCCAGGCCGACAGCAGCGGCTATGCTCTTGTAATTTTCTTCCTTTGCGGATAAATACAACGCGTTTTTCCCCTGAAGGGCTTCGGCAACCTTCTCAAATAGAACGGCGTCCTTTTCATCGTTCTTGCATCCGATGATCACAAGGGGCTTGTCAATTGCATCGCTAACAGCTTTTGCTGTGTGAACGCAATCTGCAACCGGAGCATTTTTACCGTTTGGATCTGCGCTTTCAAGCCTGAGGCATATAAAATCAACGCTGTCAAGAGCCGCAGCTTTTTTGGCCATATCGGCAACAGAGGCACAATCTGCATAGAATCCGGTAATTCCTTGTACCTGGTCTTCAAAGCCCATATCCGATATTTCCGCACCTACCTTGGGCGGATTGGCTATTTCGTTGTCAAATGTGTAGAAGGGCATGACATTTTGTCCGCCTAGAACGATTTTATTCTCGCCGACGCCAAGTTCAACCGCATTAATCGCGGCGCTGAACTTTTGAACAGGCTTTTTAAAGGGCATTTTCCAAATCTCCTTTTACAGTTTTATTTTTTTTATGATCTCACGCACAGCGACCTTCACCGGCGTGTCTTCCGGTAGCTTGACCAGAGGAATACCTTTGGAATCATACTGATAAACCATATCGTCTTGAGGAATCACCGCGAGCAGATCAAGTCCCTGACGCTCAATCTCCGCCTTAATTCCTTCGTTTAGCTCGCCGTCAGGTGCGCGGTTTACAATCAGCTTTACCTGATTTGTTTGCAGTTTCAGGCTTTTTATCAGCTCATTTATGCGTCCGACCGCTTGTATGCCGCGCCTGGAGCAATCGCTGATCAGTAGTATCACGTCTACTTCCGGCAGTATCCCCCTGCTTATGTGTTCCATCCCGGCTTCGTTGTCGACGACGATATAGGAATATCGTCCGGCGTATTTGTTGACCTGCGTCTGCAGTAGTCCGTTAACAAAGCAGTAACAACCCTGACCCTGAGTCCGTCCCATGACAAGCATGTCATAATCGTCCATTTCGACCAAAGCCGAGGAGAACTTAAATTCGGCATAATCCTGTTTCGACATACCGGCCGGAATCGGGCTGGGGCTCATCATTTCGCTTTTGGCAATCTCCTCTCTGAGTTCACCCAGAGTCGTCTCCACATCAACGCCTAATACCTCGTTGAGGTTGGAATTGGCATCCGCGTCCACAGCCAGAACAGGTCCCTTGCCAGCCAGGCTCAGATAATGGACCAGCAAACCGCTGACGGTGGTTTTTCCCGTCCCGCCCTTACCTGCCACGGCAATTGTTCGTGTCATTTATCTATCTCACCTCATTCTCCGCTCAAAATGCAATGATCTCGACAACACCATTGACAAGATCCGCTTTTTTCAGCCGGCCTTCGACAACAATTTCAGCGCCCAGTATATCGGTCAAAGTCACAGATCCGCCGTCGATTTGAATGCCGCTGACATTTTTCGCTATAATCCCGGACTCTTCACCCTTTTTTACATATACGGTTGCAAGGCACATGGTAAACCCTCCTATTCCACCGCATCGCTGCGGTGCCCGCCGCATTCGCGCTAACCGCCTTAATCGATCAGGCGAACAGCCTTTTCCAATTCAAGATTGCCTTTTTCAAACCATGAAACGGCATTTTCTATCAGTCGTGCCGCCTCAGACCTTCCGCCGGCATTCAATTTCCCGCGCAGCTCGTTGAGCTCATCTGCATGGTGTCTGTTATGGGCAAGCATATACTTTATCAGCGCATCAGTTTCTTTATCATCATCACTTTGCCCGGCATGTTTATGATTGTGCCCGACTTCACCGCTGCACTTATGGAGGTGATCATGCGAGTGAGCGGTATCTTCCCCGACATGCGTGTGTTCATGACTATGCGTAAGATCCCCGTGCACATGTTCGTGCTCATGCGAATGACTCTTTTGATGATTCGCTGCATGCTTATCGTCGTGTGCCATTTAAACAACTTCTCTCTTTGTAAGATACCATAATACCCGAAATAAGGTCACGGCAGTAATGAAACGCCTCTAAACATTCATATTATACCTATTGTATGTCATTTTATCAATCGGTAAATAAGACAAAATCTTATTAAAATTGCGTTTTTATTGCACCTTGCCGTCAACATGCCGCTTCATCGGG
>JAAYJC010000223.1 GCA_012523085.1 Clostridiales bacterium | reverse complement strand
CTTTTCGGTAAAAACCTCGTCAATTTTCAGTTACACATTTCGTTTTTCCGTGCCATAATTAACACGGTATTTTTGTTTTTTCATACACTCAAATTATACCAAAACAGAGACGAAGTGTCTGCATTTTTAGCTCACTTCGTCTCTGCTTTTTCGGGCTGTTTTGCTACAGCCCCTTTTCGCGGTATAAAAGCGTTGTGATCTCAACTGCAGAATAAGGCGAGTTTACCGCCAGCTTTACACCGAAGATCGGAACTGTACTTTAATGTCCACTGAACAGATGCGTTTTGCGAAACGCATCGTCAAAAAGAGCAAAACTGCTCTTTTTGACAGTAAAACGGGCCTGTTTTACCGTTTCAGTTGCATTGATTGTCTACCCGAACAATTAAAAACACTGTCAAAGTATTGCAGTTGTTGCGTTTTTGAATTGTTCAGCAGGCATTACTTTATAACGTTAACCCGTCAGAATATCGGCGACAGCTTAAACGCCGACTATATGTCTGTTCGTCATTTCTAACAAAAGTAGTTACAGATTTGACCAGTGAGTGGTTTGCATAAATCCTGGCTTGATATGCGCCGAATCCTTTTTCCAATATACTGATACTAACGATAATTGCCCCAGAATGTTGATAATTGATGATAACATAAGAACACTGATACTATATTGTCAAGCATTTCTAATAAAAATGATTGACATTTTTCATAAGCCTGCATATAATACCCACAAAGGCGAGGACGGAGACAGTAATTCGCATTTAAAAGTCACAGTGAGCTGGAGACAGTGAGAATCCGGTATGAGTAAAATGCGGACGAATATCACTCCCGAGCCGCGCGCCGAACGCCAAAAGCCAGTAGGTTGCGACGGGTTTCCTCCGTTACGAGGAACGCATATGCTTGTATGGCGTAAATGGGTGGTACAGCGTGAGTTTCGGCCGATAAAGGCAGCTTTCGTCCCGTGCGTAAATGGCATGGGGGGAAGGCTTTTTTTATCCCATGTTTTATGGAGGTGTTCGGGCGATGATAAAAGCCTGTGTGATTGACAGCCTTTCGGACAGGTAAAGAGATCTGAAAGGAGGAAATATCATGTCGGCATCAATGCCGGATTTTATCAAAATGGAGCACGAGATTTTAGCCTTCTGGACGGAGCAAAAGTGCTTTGAAAAGCTGCGTGAAAAAAACAACGGGAATGAACGATTCCGGTTTCTGGACGGGCCGATAACAGCCAACAACCCGATGGGTATCCATCATTCCTGGGGCAGAAGCATAAAGGATATCGTATTGCGCTATAAGGCGATGAACGGGTATTCATGCCACTATCGTAACGGATTTGATACGCAGGGGCTCTGGGTGGAGGTGGAGGTCGAAAAAGAACTCGGCTTTCGCGGGAAAAAAGATATTGAGGCATATGGCCTCGACCGGTTCACAAGAAAATGTGTGGAGCGCATTATGCGTTTTTCCTCTGTGATAACGCAGCAGTCCAACAGGTTAGGCCAGTGGATGGATTGGGAAAATTCGTATTACACGCATACGGACGAGAACATCTCGGCGATCTGGCATTTTCTTAAAATTTGCTATCAAAACGGCTGGATTGTAAAAGCGGACCGACCGATGCCTTGGTGCCCGCGTTGCGGTACATCCCTGTCCGAGCATGAAATGTCAGGTTCGTATAAGGAAAAAACACATACGGCAGTCTTTGCGCTCGCGCCGGTGAAAAACAAAAACATTGATTTGCTGGTCTGGACGACGATGCCCTGGACACTTAGCGTAAATACCGCGCTGGCTGTAAATCCGGAACTGGATTACGCGCAGGTTCTATGCGAAAACCGCACCAAACCGTTTATACTGGCAAAGTCTGCGGTCAAAGCACTGGATGGTAAATTCCGGGTACAGAAGCTGTTGAAAGGAACTGAGCTACTCGGGCTTCAATATGAAACTTTTTTACCGGAACTCACGGTGCAAAAGGAATTGGCACATCATGTGATCGGATGGGCACTGGTAGAGGCTGAGGAGGGCAGCGGTATCGTGCACATCGCACCGGGCTGCGGTGCGGAGGATTATGAACTGGGTAAGGCATTTTCCCTGCCGGCGCTCTGCCCTATAGACGATAACGGTGTGTTCACGCAGGAATACGGCTTATTAAGCGGCCTGACTGTAGCATCGGCAGCGCCCATTGTGATTGAAATGCTGCGTGAACAAGGAAAACTGTTCATAACACATGACCATATTCACAGCTATCCCGTATGCTGGCGTTGCAAAACCGAGGTTCTGTATCGCCTCGTCAAAGAATGGTATATTAAAACCGACGAAATCAGACCGAAGCTGCTCAAGGCGGCAAAAACGGTCCACTGGGAGCCCCAGTTTATCGGAAAGCGGATGGAGGACTGGCTTTCAAATATGGGGGATTGGAATATATCCAGAAAGCGTTTTTACGGTCTCCCTCTGCCGTTTTATCCCTGTGATGAATGCGAACACCTTACAGTGCTCGGCTCAAAAGAGGAGCTGATAAGCCTCGGTGGATCGGCCGCCGAGACGCTGACTGAGCTTCACCGGCCGTTTATCGACGAGATTGCGATCAACTGCCCAAATTGCGGATCAAAGGTCCGGCGTGTTCCCGAGATAGGGGACGTGTGGCTTGATGCCGGAATTGTGCCCTTTTCCACGCTGGGGTACTTTTCGGACAGGGAAGAATGGACAAAAAATTTTCCTGCGGAATGGATAACTGAGATGCAGGAGCAGGTCAGACTCTGGTTTTATGCGCAGTTGTTTATGAGCGTAACGATCACAGGCCGCGCGCCGTATGAGAAAGTCACGACCAACAACTGGGTGCTTGCCGAGGATGGATCTAGGTTTTCAAAAACAGGCTATATGATCCGTTTTGACGAAGCAGCGGAAAAGCTCGGTTCGGATGCGATCCGTTATCTATTCGCGGGCGCTTCGCCAACAGGCGATGTTCGTTTCGGCTACTGGCTGGGCGAGGACGCAAGGCGCAAACTTCTGGGCTTCTATCAGATATGTGCGTTTTTTATGATCTATGCGGAAATCGACAAGCCCGTGCTTACAGGCGAAAAATCCGACCGGCTGATGGATCGTTGGCTGCACAGCCGTATCGGGTATTTTATTGAAAAAGCCGACCGGTGTTATGAAAACTACAGCTTTCCCGTGCTGATAAAAGAATTTGAGGTTCTAATAGGTGATGTATCCAACTGGTATGTCAGGATAAACCGCAGGCGCTTCTGGAAAAACACATTTGATTGCGATAAGCAAAACGCCTATGAATCACTTTATTTTGCGATAAAAATTATGGTTCAAATAATGGCACCTGTCATACCTTTCCTAACCGAATATATCTGGCAAAATCTGATTTTACAGTACGGAAAGGCTGAGCAGTCCGTGCATCTGTCCGAATTTCCCGTTAAATCAAATTATGATGTGAATCTGCTTAACCGGGTAGAGAAGGTAAGAGACGTCCTAACACAGGCGCTAAAGCTTAGAAATGACAGGAATCTGAAGGTAAGGCAGCCGCTGTCGGCATTGTATTTGAACAAATCCTTTCAATCCGTTTACGCGCCTTTTGAAGATATTCTAAAAGACGAGTTGAATGTAAAGGAAATTATCTATCTGGAAGACTTCGCTGTTTTGTATAAAGAATACCTGTCTGTAGACGTCAAAACCGCCGGTAGATTTTTAAAAGGCGACCTGAGTCGTGTAAAGATACTTCTGGAACAAATGCCTGAGAGCGGAATGTCAGATTGCGTATCGCTTTATAAAACAGGAAGGACGATCAGTATATCCGGTTATGATTTGGCTCTGCACCCGGAAATGCTCAGACTCAATACAAAGGCGCTTGAAGATATCGCCATTTCAAAAGACAATGCGGCGGCAATCCATACCGGACTGACAACCGAACTAAGAATCGAGGGCATATATCGTGAAATTCTGCGCCATTGTCAGGTACTACGCAAAGAAGCGGGATTCGATGTCACCGATAGGGTAGTGTTGTGGTTTGAAACAAGCGCACCTGAACTGCAAGATGCGATAGAAATCTATAAAGGGGACATCATGTCTGAGACGCTTTCCAAAATCGAACAAATCGCCATACCGCATAAAGAAAAAGAAGTCCGGCTAGACGAAGGCAGCCTAACGGTAAAAATCAAAAAACAGGAAAGGACAAGTGCGTCCGGCATGGGCGTAGTCTAACGGGTGAAAGCCCCGAACACGCCCGGTAGCAGGAAGTGTATAACCAAGGCCAAGGGTGTCCGCAGCGACGCGGAATCTGGAAGGAAAGCGGTGGCAAATCTCAGATCCGACGAACAGAAATCGCATTAGGCAGACGCTGTGGATAAGGCTGCCATACAAGCCGAAGTCAAATAGCTGCATAGAATCCGCGAATGTAGATGCGGCGAATATATGAAGAGAAAGACTGCGCTTTTACCCGGAGAGGTCTCGCTTGCGTGAGCGAGTAAACATATTCAAGAGTGAGCGTAGTAACAACGAATTGCGGGAAGTAAGCAGAGACAATCGTTCACCACCAGATAGAGGCAAAAGCAGAGGCAAATCCTGAACCCGTCTGCTTGGCATCCGGCATGAAGACGTCATGAGCATAAACAGGCTTTGGTACGGAACGCGGGAACCTGTGCGCTGGTGAGAACCGAAAGGGCACAAGTCGCAGAAAGGCAAGGCCGAAAATAGAGATATGGTGTATAGGATCGGAGATGCCCGTAGTAGTGTTGAATTTTTGTAATGGAAATGGAGCAAAGGGGCATCATCATTCAGCAGTAAACATGAGTCAACTGAGAAGTCAGAAGGAACCAATGGAAAGCAGCAAACCATACATAATTTCAAAACAGGCATTGTGGATAGCTTACAAGCAAGTGAAAGCGAATATAGGCAGTGCTGGTGTTGATGGGATAAAATACAAACAAGAGGTCAGTAACTCAACTAATGGGTGACCTCCTATTTGGTTTTTAAATGATGGTATTCATTACAGCGATATGGTATAATTCGTCGTATGAAAAGTGTTATTTTAATATATTACAAAAGCACGGCAAATTACAGCTGATACCCAGATAATTATCCGCAAAAGGCCGAAATGGGGGGTTAGCGTGAAGAAAATTTCCGGCTTCATTTCCATCGCGCTACTTGTCACCGTGATTGCGAAGGCTCTCGGAATGGCAAGGGAGATGGCGCAGGCGCGTATGTTCGGTGCATCACCCGAAATGGATGCTTTTTCGCTGGCAAGCAGCAGCACTGTCGTGCTGTTCACGACCCTCGCCTACGCGCTGTGTATTGCGGCGATTCCGATATTGTCCGGTCTTTCCGAGGAAGAGAGTTTCCGGGCGTCTGATAATCTGCTGCTGATTACGCTTTCGGGTTCGGCGGTTTTGACTGTAATCTTCACAATTCTCAACGCCAAGGGCGTGCTCCCCACGCTAGCGGGCGGAACCGTGCTGTATAAAAATCTTGCTTCATATCTGATACCGCTGCTACCGCTCATTACGGTAATCTATATGCTGTTGTCGTTATTGCAGGCACGAGGCCACTATGCGATTCAGGGCGCTCTAAGTCTTCCATATAATCTGGTAATTATCATATACATTTTGCTTGCCGACGAAATGAAAATAACCCGATTTGTGATCGTTGTGGTGCTGGCTTGGTTTACGCAGCTGGCCGTTTTGATACCGGGTTTGTTAAAGGAGCGTTATTTCCCACGTCTGCGGCCGGACTTTCGAGCTCCTTATTTGAAAAACTATTTCAAAACGGTGTTCAGCACGATTTTAACGACATCCGTGTTTTATTGGCTGTTTCTGACCGATATCCTGTTCGTCAGTCAAATGGGACCGGGCTCCGCCAGCGTATTTTATTATGCGGATAAGCTGTTCACCCCGATAGCTACCACATTACTGTACAGCATAAGCGCGGTTATTTTTCCACGTTTCGGAAAGGTGGCCTCCGAAGCGCCGCAAACGACGACGGCAGCAGGATCATCGCCGGACCGGGCATACGCAGCATATGTTCTAAATCTGCTGGACGGCACACTGCGGCTGATTCTGCCCATATCGGCGCTCTTGTTTGCTTTTGCCCCGGATATTGCCCGCGTTTTGTTTGCAGACGGGAGCTTTACCAATCATGACGCGCTTATATCAGGACGCATACTGTCGCTTTACGCGCTTGGCCTTGGCGGCTTTTTTGTGCTCGACATTGTCAGCAAGGCATGGTATGCCTTAAAACGTATCCGATATCCCAGTATGGTTGTACTTGCGGTTCTCCTCATAAATTTTCTTTCCGATATATTAGTGACGCGTCTATTTCCGGACGCTTGGGCGTTTCCGGCGCTTACCAGCACGCTGTGCCTTACCGGCGGCGGGATAGTGCTGATGTACGCGCTATTGCGCAATTCAGGGCAGAACGTCAAGCCGTTGTATTTGTCCGCCGCCGTATCCGTTGCTCTGGGTGCCGTTTTATATGTAATTCGTTCTTTGGTTGACTTCAACCGATTATCCAAGCCGGTCGTTATACCGGTCTGCATTAGCTTAGGCACCGCCGGTTTCGGCATTTACTGGCTTATAACACAGCTTCTCAGGAGGAAAACATGAAAAAACTCGCTGCTATATTGATTATTGTCATTATTCTGATCAGCTTCGCAACAACGCCTTTTCTGTTTGAACGCCATAAGGCAGAAGCTACAAGGCGGGCTGTAACGCTCGCTTTTACATATGAGGACATCACAGTGCTCTCTGAAGGCAGTCGTTTAACCCCGGAAGTATGGCTGTCAGAGCTGCGCGAAATGGGGCTGGGTCTTGTATTTGTCAATGAGGAGCAGTATAACAATGAGGCGGTTATCGGGCATCTCAATGAATTGGATCTGCCTGTCGGTACGCTGGGCTTTGCCCCACAGAATGTTCCCATTTACATACCGGATGATAATGCCATGAAAAGCATCGCAGGCGGCAATACAACAGTGGGTCTTGTGGAGAATGTTGAGCGCATGGGTGCAAATCTGCCTCCGGCATTTGACTATGATTCAATTAACGGACGTGCCACCCGAATTTTAAACTTGTGGAAACCTTACAGCAGGAGCTATGCGGCAAGCGGCTATGAACCGGGCGAAGAGGTCAGCAATATTTTGTTTCGTGCCGTAACCGAACGGACGATTCAAATCATTTTGCTCAAACCGATGCTGCACAAAGACAATACACCGGTTCTGGAGGTGTCGGAATACCGCTTGATGATTGAGCGTTTTATAAACAGGCTTTCCGAATACGGTCTCAGTTTATCTGATTACCGCATACAGGACAGTCCTTGGCTTTCCACTGGCAGCACAAAAAAAGCAGACAGCCTTAGACCTGAGTTACCGGACATACTGGTTAAGGTGCTTGCGTTCGGGATTTCGATATGTTTTCCCTGTTTAGCAATCATTATGTTCCATTGGCAAAACGGTAAACCGGGCAGGAAAAATCCGCCACTGCTTTATTCGCTGGGCCGCTTTTACCTGCTTCTTCTCTCTACGACCGGGATCTGCCTGCTCGGCGGGTTATGGATCGGCGCTGTTCTGGGCAGCGGTGCGTATATGCTGGAAGTTTCACATTTTAGAGGCGTAAAGCTTTCGCTGATTCTGCCGATAGTGTTCTCTCTTTGCTGGTATAGCCGATACCATAAAAAAGGGAACACTGTCTTTACGGATCTGAGAGATCTGCGTCGACAGATTGAAATACCGGGCTGGGCTTTGCTGGCCATTATAACGGCGCTGATTATTGTGGTGGCGGTTTTTTTATTTAGAACAGGAGATGTTTCGATTCGCGCATCTGCGCCCGAACGGTTTATACGCGACACGCTGGAAAATCTGTTCTATGCAAGACCGCGCACAAAAGAGGCTTTATTCGCGCTGCCTCTGCTCGCCCTCGCGGCTTTACTGTCGGCCCTGAACAGAAAGTTGCTGCTGCCGGTTTTGGGTACATGCGCCGCCATCGGCTTTGGTTCTATTGTTAATACCTTCTGCCATATTTCAGCACCGTTAACGGTATCGGCTATGCGTACTTTAGGCGGGGTTGCGACAGCTTTTGTCCTCGGAACACTGTTTATTCTACTTGTATATCTGCTTCGCCATATCTTCAGACCATACATACAAGAAAGTGATGAATAATTTTCTGATAAAAAACTGCCGGTGCCGGCAGTTTTTTATCAGCTTCTGTCCGTATCGAAAGGAATGATCTGGCTTGCCTGTTGTGCTTTTAATTCTTGTTTACGTTTATTTCGGATATAATTATATCTGATCACAAATGCAATATACATAGCGAAAATTAAAACAATCAACGCAATAGTCCACTTCACCCATGCCTTATCCAGTGTATCTTTAATCTTTGCTTTCATGTACTCGATTTTTGAAAGGGCAATATCGGTAATTGCAATAAGGGTGAAAGGACCGTAGACCTTGCCGCCGCGAGATAGAGATATCTCACCAAGCACCTGATCCGCAAAGACAGGCGCAAGCAAATCATCCGCGCCTTCTATCTGGCTGTATATGGTTATCTCCCGAACAAATGCGTCGGGTTCCACTTCATTCGGTAAAATCAACCTGAGCGAAGAGGATGGTCTGACAATAACACTGTCAACGCCCTGACCAAGCTTCACGGGCACATCACAGATAAGCTCGCTTGATTTGAGAATGTCTTTATAGCTAAAAGAGTCATAAAACCATGTAAACATTTTTCTGGTTTCCGTAAAGCTTTTGATTTCATAGGATTCGTCCTCGCGCTGTGTGGCTTCTGCGCCCAGAACCACGGAAATCAACTGGATTCCGTTTTTCTCAGCGGAGGACACCAGACAGAATCCGGCATCTGACGTACTTCCAGTTTTGACTCCAAGCGCGTGCTGATAATAATATTCCTGTTTATCCGGTACAAGCAAGCTATTGGTGGTGGATAGGAGCCGAGGATCTGAGACATTCGTCGCTTTCGTTTCCCAGACAGCAGTATTGCATATTTTCACAAATTCGGGATGGCTGAGTGCTTCCAGTGTCATCAGGTACAAATCGTATGCCGTTGTATAGTGATCTCCGTCTGGAAGGCCGGTAGTGTTTGTAAAATTGGTATCATCGCACCCAAGCTCTTTTGCTCTTTTGTTCATCAACAAAACAAAATCCGAAACGCTGCCATTAGCTATGTATTCCGCGATAATGTTACAAGCCTCATTTGCTGAGGACACAAGCGCGCAATACAGCAGATCCTCAAGGCTCATGATCTCTCCCGGAATAATATTCTGTGTGCTTCCGTCCCAGGCAAGGCCTTCTTGTGATGTTGCCGATGCTTCCACCATGTCGCTGAGCTTAACATCGCCTCGCTCTACCGCCTCTATTGCAAGCAAAGCTGTCATAATTTTTGTCGTACTTGCGGGATAACAATGATCCTTTTCGTTTTTGGCGTAGTACACCTCGCCGGTCGACACTTCAACAAGAAGAGCAGCCTTTGCATTTACGTTTAAAGGTTCCGCAGCCGTGGCAAAAGCAGGAAGAACCAAACCGATTAAAAAGGAAAATATTATTATAAAATTTACTTTTTTCATAGAATTCTCCCGCATTTGTGGTATAATAGCCGAAAGGCGGTTTTAATGCCGCAGGACTAAAGTTAATTATAGCAACAACAGCAAGCTAAATACAACTAAAATTTCGTTACAAACTTCATTTGGAGGATACATTCATGAGCGGACCGAGTATTAAACATCCGCAAGGTGACCGAGTTCCCCATAATGGTTTTGTTTCAAAAAGGTTTTATTTCCCGGCAATCAACAAGCCGCTTCTTTTTGTTGCTGGACTTACAGCTGTTTTTTTGCTTTTTTTGCTGGGATACCATATCGGGCGCTCGGACAGGCAAGACAGTTATTCCGTTGTGTATCAGAAAGATTTGCCGGCCGAAACAGACGGCAGTTTAACTATAGTAACCCATTCACCCGCTGCAAAAGTGAATATCAACACCGCCTCGGAAGACGAGCTGTGCGTGTTGGAAGGAATCGGTCCGGCTATTGCAAAAGGAATCGTGGAATACCGGAATGCAAACGGCGATTTTATCTATTCTTTCGACATTATGAACGTACCTGGGATCGGAACGGCGGTTTACGGTAGAATCAGAGACTTTATAACGTCAAGTTGATTTAAAGCATTGTGAAAGAGAGGAAATTAAGCATGAAGGTATTGGTAGTTGATGATGAAAAATTATTGGTAAAAGGCATTAAGTTCAACCTTGAAAACGAAGGTTATAAGGTTGATGTTGCTTATGATGGCGAGGAAGCCGTAGAGATAGCCAAAAACGGAGATATTGACCTGATTATTATGGATATCATGATGCCCAAACTCAATGGTCTGGAGGCCTGTATGCGGATCCGTGAGTTTTCCAAAGTTCCGATCATCATGCTGACAGCTAAAGGCGAGGACACGGATAAAATTATCGGATTTGAATACGGAGCCGACGATTATATAACAAAACCGTTTAATATCCTTGAACTGAAAGCCAGGGTCAGGGTATTGCTTCGACGCTCGTCGATGAACGAACAAAAAGCAACCTCAAACGTTGTCACCAGCGGCCATATCAGATTGGATTCCGAAAGAAGAACGGCGCAAAAGGAAGGAGAAAACGTCGAGCTTACGGCGAAAGAATTCGATCTTATGGAACTGCTGATGAAGAATCCCGGAAAAGTATACAGCAGGGAAAGCCTTCTGTCCGTGGTCTGGGGCTACGACTATCAGGGTGATATCAGGACTGTCGATGTTCATATCAGGCGGCTGAGAGAAAAGCTGGAGCTTGCTCCAGCCGAACCCGAGAAGATTATGACGAAATGGGGAGTTGGCTACTATTTCAAGGATTAATCCCAAGGGGCTTTTGAGATACAGCGTTCAACTTAAATACACGGCCAGCTATATCATCTTGATCGCAGTCATTCTGGTTTTCATGAATGTTTTTCCGATTGCCCGAATCAGAGATATTTTATTTGAATCAAAATATATGTCCATGCAAAATCAGGCGACTGTTGTTGCGTCGTCTATGTCCGCATGGACTATACTGTATCCAGAGGATGTCGGTAAGGTCATGGACCTACTTGAACTGGATATGACTAGGCTTGTCATTGTGGATACGGATATGAAAATCGTGTATGACAGCTTTGACAACGAGGGCAATGTAGGTAAGTATGCTCTTTTCTCTGAGCTGAGTACAGCCTTGACCGGTAAGGACATCTTTTATTCGAAATATCTAAACGGCACCTTGATCAGCAATGCGGCTGCCCCGGTAACATCTGGCAATAAAATTATCGGTGCGGTATATATATATGATTATGAGATCGAACAGGCTAGATTCATCACCGCGTTGCAGAGCGACCTTACCAAGGTTTCTGTCCTTATCGCAGTGATTACGGCAGGTTTGGCTTTCTTTTTTTCGAAAATGCTGACCGACAGGATTAAATCCATACTTAAAGCAATCAAGAATGTGAGGTCGGGTCATTATTTCTACCGGGCTTCGGTAAAGGGCAAGGATGAGCTTGCCGAATTGGGGAATGAATTCAATACGCTTGTCAATCGGCTTCAGAAAACTGAGGATATGCGGCAGCGGTTTGTCTCCGACGCGTCGCATGAGCTCAAGACGCCGCTTGCTGCAATCCGTCTTTTGACCGACAGCATAGTGCAAAACGAAAATATGGAAAAAAGCACGCTCAGGGAATTTATTTACGATATCGGTAGAGAAGCGGAAAGGCTCTCCAGAATCACCGAAAAGCTGCTCGACTTGACCCGTATCGATAATCACGCTACACCCGTAAATGTTCCTACCGATATGAGAAGGATTGTCAGACAGGCGCTTATGTTGCTTGAATCACTTGCAAAAAAGCGAAATATAAGTCTCGAGGTTCAGCTTGGCGAAAAATGCGTAGTTATGGCAAATGCAGATGACATTTATCAAGTCGTATTCAATATTGTCGAAAATGCGATCAAGTACAACAATGATAACGGTTCGGTAACCATTTTGCTGTTTGTCAGCGATGAGGATGTCCGTTTTATTGTTGATGATACAGGAGTCGGGATTCCGGAGGACGAGATGCCTTTCATCTTTGACCGGTTCTACCGGGTCGATAAAGCGCGAAACAGCGAAATCGGCGGAAGCGGCCTCGGCCTTTCTATCGTAAAGGATATGGTCATAAAACATGGCGGAACGGTCGAGGCATCGAAAAGGGAGCATGGCGGTACCAGATTTGAAGTGAAAATTCCAGTTTATCATACCGCACCGGGAGAGAAAATACAATGAGAATCATTAAAGTTTTGTATTTGACGATGACGTTTATTGTCCTTTTGTTGTCGTTTTCCTGTGCACTGCCGCGTACCATGGTACCGATAAGCGGGTTTACAAGTCTACAGGTTTATTACGCGCATACCGAGGAGAATCGAAACAAGGGCAAATTGATCGGGAAAATGGATTTGCAGGTGCCTACAGACGTCGATTTACTGGCAGAGGCGCTCAGCAGGATTCTGGAAAACCCGGACGACAACAGCTATATTTCGGCATTTCCGACAAATGTGAAGATCATCGACTTTACCTTATCGGACGGAAATGTGCGCGTTTCAATGACGAATAACTATAAAAATATGCCCGCCTTGGACAAGATTATCGCACAGTCTTGTCTTACGCTGACCTTATGCGCACTCAAAGAGGTCGACACAGTATCAATCTATGCAGAAGGCGTTCTGCTGGAAAAAAACCTGAGCGCTGACGATATCCTTCTTCCCGAAACCGAAAAAAGCGAATACGAGCAGCAAATAACGGTCTGCTTCGCTGATGAAAATAATAGCTTTCTGGAACAGGAGAGGCGCTATCTTACCATCGGAAAAGACAAGTTACTTTCAGAATATGTTGTGGACGAGATAATCAGAGGCCCACAAAATGACAATCTCCATTCGGCAATACCCGAAGGTACGAGGGTGCTATCCGTAACGATGAAAAGAAACCTGTGTACAGTAGATCTTTCAAAGGAATTTTATGTAAACAGACCGCAGACGGCTGCGGGTGAACGGGTTGCCATTTATTCAATTGTTAATTCACTGACGTCTTTATCCGGCATTGAAGCCGTTCAGATTACGGTTGAGGGTGAAAAGCTCGACAAGTATTACCTGATCAACCTGAATGAACCGTTGACCAGAAACGAGTCGATTATATGGCGCCCGTCTTCGGACAGCACGCTGAGCATCATTACCGTTTATATGGGCGTAGGTAGTGGAAAAATCGTGGCTTTGCCTAGAATTGTTGAGATGGACTATAATGTCTCAATCGAGCAAAATGTGATTGAGCAAATGCTGTCCGTGAAAAGCAGTTTTGGTTATTATCCGCTCATTCAGACGGGCACAAGACTGATTTCTGCCTCAACAGTAAGCAGGGTCTGCACGATTGACCTCAGTTCGGAATTTCTCGTAGAAGGCAACAATATGCGGGTCGATCTGGCGGTTAAGGCTCTGGCCGCGGCGGTTATTGATTCAGGCAATGCCGATTTCGTTGTTATATCAGTGGAGGGGAGTAAGCTGAACAACGGTTTGAAAATAGGTAAGGATTCATCAGTCATTTTGTATTAACACAATCCTATACGATTTATAAGGAGGGAAAGACTGGCTACAGTCTGAACACTATGGAAAACAAACGGAATACTAACTGCGTGCAGTCTGGATATGCGCCCGGAAATGGCGAACCGAGGGTAATCCCGATTATTCAAAGCACGACATTTAAATACGATTCAAGCGAAGAAATGGGCAAGCTTTTCGATCTGGAAAACAGCGGTTACTTTTATTCCCGGCTGCAAAACCCGACATGCGATAAGGTTGCGGCAAAGATTTGCGCACTGGAAGGCGGTACTGCTGCTATGCTAACAGGATCGGGTCAGGCGGCCTCGTTTTTTTCCATATTCAATATCTGCTGCTGCGGAGATCATATCGTATGCTCCTCTGAAATCTATGGCGGGACCTATAACCTCTTTGCTGTAACAATGAGAAGGATGGGTATCGAATTTACCTTCATCAAACCGGACTGTACGGATGAAGAACTCAACGCCGCATTTTGTGACAACACAAAGGCGGTATTCGGTGAAACGATCTCTAATCCATCTCTGGCGGTCCTTGACATCGAACGCTTCGCCAAGGCGGCGCATGCTCATGGGGTACCGCTGATTGTGGACAATACGTTTCCGACACCCATTAACTGCAGGCCTTTTGAATGGGGTGCTGATATTGTGACACACTCCACAACGAAGTATATGGACGGGCATGCGACCTCCATCGGGGGTGCGATTGTAGACAGCGGTAATTTTGACTGGACAAAATATCCCGACAAATTTCCCGGCCTGACCCGACCGGACAGCAGTTATCACGGCGTGGTTTATACCGAAAGATTTGGTATCGGCGGAGCTTTCATAACAAAAGCTGTTTCCCAGCTCATGAGAGATCTTGGTGCCGTTCAGTCGCCGATGAACGCTTTTTTGACCAATATCGGTCTGGAAAGCTTGCATGTGCG
>JAAYJC010000222.1 GCA_012523085.1 Clostridiales bacterium | reverse complement strand
TTGTCTACAACTGAATTATACCAAATCAGGCTGATTGCTTCTATATATTTATAGTGATAATTTGGGTTTGCCGTGCCCGTTATCCCTTGCGAACACTATGTTTGTGGTGTTTTGCTCACGGCTATTAACGTAATAATGGAGGCGAAAAACCATGGCATTTTTCAATAAAATCGGGGAGTTTGCAAAATCGGTCGGAGACAAAACCGGCGGAATGATCGAAGTCACGAAGCTGAAGGGAAAAATTAAAGATGAAAACGATGCCATCCTGGATCTGGAGCAGAAAATAGGTGCGCTGCTCTGGACAAGATACTATGAAGGCGAGCGATTTGAGGACGATATCAATGAACTCCTCGGTCAGATCAAGGAAGGCTTTGACAGAATTGCAGGCTATCAGGAAGAGATTGAAGCCATAAATAAAGCAGACCGGACGCAGGCATCCTCGCTTATTTGCACAAATTGCGGGTCTGCCAACGAACCGGATACAAGATTCTGCAGTTCCTGCGGAACGAAGCTGACAGAACCGACACCGGCGGCTCAGGCGGAAAAGATCTGTTCATCGTGCGGGGTGTCAAACGCGGCCGATACAAAGTTCTGCGTTGAGTGCGGTAAGAATCTGGATTCCTCGCCGGAGCCGAGGATCTGTACGGCATGCGGCGCCGCGGTTTTGCCGGACACAAAATTCTGCGGTTCTTGCGGGCAGAAAACAGAGTGAGTGCCGAACAAGAACACCTATACATAAAAATGCTGTCTCCGTCATATTCAGGAGACAGCATTTTTATGTTAAAAGGTTGTTTTGCATAACCGCCGTCGTCTCTCGTTTTCACGGAGATTCGATTATTCATCCAGTTTGAGAACCGATAAAAAGGCTTCCTGCGGAACGGATACGGAGCCCAGACTGCGCATCTTCTTCTTGCCCTCTTTCTGCTTTTCGAGCAGCTTCTTTTTCCGTGTGATGTCGCCGCCGTAGCATTTGGCCAATACATCCTTGCGCAGCGCCTTGATCGTTTCCCGTGCAATGATCTTTCCGCCGATCGCTGCCTGGACGGGAATCTCAAACATCTGTCGCGGAATGTTTTCTTTGAGCTTCTCTGTGATCCGCCGTCCCCTGGCATAAGCTTTATCCTTATGCACGATGAAGGAAAGCGCGTCGACGATATCTCCGTTGAGCAGAATATCCAGCTTGACAAGATCGGAACGGCGATAGCTTTCCAATTCATAATTAAGTGACGCATAACCCTTTGTCCGGGACTTCAGTGCGTCAAAAAAATCATATATGATTTCATTGAGCGGAAGATGATAACGCAGCTCAACACGGTCTGAATCCAGATAGACCATGTCCTTATATTCGCCCCGTCTGTCCTGACAAAGCTCCATGATATTGCCGACGTATTCCGGAGGGCAAATGATGGAAGCCGCTACAAACGGCTCTTCGGCCCACTCGATCAAAGAAGGGTCGGGAAAATTCAAGGGATTGTCAATCATGACCGTTTCGCCGTCGGTTTTGACCACCTTGTAAATAACGCTGGGCGCGGTAGTGATCAGGTCCAGATCGTATTCGCGGTCAAGCCTCTCCTGAATGATCTCCAGATGCAAAAGGCCCAGAAAGCCGCATCTAAAGCCGAATCCCAGCGCTGCGGAAGACTCAGGCTCAAAGGAGAGCGCAGCGTCGTTGAGCTTCAGCCTTTCCAGCGCTTCCCGCAAATCCGGGTATTCTGCCCCGTCGGCCGGATAAACACCCGAGAAAACCATTGGCTGCGACGGACGGTATCCCGGCAGCGGCGTATCCGTCGGATTTTCAAGACTTGTGACCGTGTCGCCTACCTGAGTATTGGCTACGTTTTTTATGCTGGCTGTGAAATATCCGACGTCGCCCGCCCCCAGTTCATCGCACGGATCGAGCCCCAGCGGACGCATATGGCCGACCTCAACTGTCCGGTAAACGGCGTTTGACGCCATCATCTTCACGTCCATGTCACTTTTCAATACGCCGTCAATGATGCGGATATAGACGATTACGCCGCGAAAGCTGTCATATTGGCTGTCAAAGATCAAAGCGCGAAGCGGCTGCGTTCTGTCGCCGTTGGGCGGCGGAATCTTTTTAACGACTTCTTCCAGGACCAGGTCGATGCCAATGCCCAGTTTTGCGGATATCTCGGGTGCCTCCATCGCGGGAATACCAATGATATCTTCGATTTCAGTTTTGGTTTTTTGCGGCTCAGCGCCCGGCAGGTCGATTTTGTTGATGATCGGCAGGATTTCAAGATTATGCTCCAGTGCAAGATAGGTATTAGCCAGCGTCTGCGCCTCGATACCTTGTCTCGCGTCCACAACCAGTAAAGCACCCTCACAGGCGGCCAGACTGCGTGATACTTCATAATTGAAATCAACATGCCCCGGCGTATCGATCAGATTCAGTGTATAAATTTCGCCGTCTTGCGCTCTGTAGTTGAGGCCGACTGCGCGCGCTTTAATCGTAATGCCGCGCTCGCGTTCCAGATCCATATTATCCAGAACCTGATTTGCCATTTCTCTTGGATTGACGGCGTCGCATTTTTCCAAAAGTCTGTCGGCAAGCGTACTTTTCCCGTGATCAATATGGGCAATAATCGAAAAATTTCTGATTTTATTTTGATCGGTCAAGTTTTTCACTCCTGATTTGTACGAATAGTTATGCAGCGCCTGCTCTGATAGCTCAGCTAGTTTTTCGGGCAGTTTTATATTCATGCGGGAAAAACGGATCAGCTCTTTTAAATTTGCTTCAGATATCTTCACTTTCGCTTCACACAAAAGTGAATGGACATCATCCGGTTGGTTATTATTGTTTCCGCTTGTCAGACTCCTGAAAAGCTTATACAGGTTGATAATCAGGATTTCGGCTGCCGTGTTCTTTACATATTCGGGAGCAGCGAAAGTCAGTGATGTGAACAGTTCGGAAATGGATTCCGCCAAGGTATCTGTCAAAGTGCAGAATCTGGAATCCGTATCGACAGTTTGCGGAAGAGCAAGCCCGTTTCTGATGGAGGAAATGCCCAGAAGGTAATCTGCGGAGACGCGGTAATATGCGCAGGCATTTCTGACGAAATCAAGGCCGGGTTCTCTGAGGCCGTTTTCGTAATGCGACAAAAGAGCCTGTGAGATATGCAAATCACTGGCCGCTGTCCGTTGGCTGACGCCTTTTTCGTGCCGCAGGCTGGATAGCAGTGAGGCAAAGCGGTCGTTCATCACAAGTTCTCCTTTCGCGAAACTATCTGATTACAAGGTGTTATCTATTATAGTTGCGGATGCTTTGTTTGTAAATAGCGACTGCAGAAGAAACCGAAAAATCGTCATGGGCGCATAGTGTCGGGCCGCGCTAAAAACCAAAAAATCGTAATAAACGCATTTTGTTGACATGAATAAACTTGACTTTTTGGATGAAAGTGATAGATTAAAGCGAGAATTAATATCTTGGAGGTCTATATATGGAAACATTGAAAGTAACGATTGAAGGATCCGGCCGGCATGTTCATGTGACCAGAGAACACCTGGACACTCTTTTCGGAGAGGGATTCCAGCTTGAGAATATAAAGCCGCTGTCGCAGCCCGGCGAGTTTGCTTCAAACTCAAAGGTTGATTTGATCGGCCCGAAGGGAACGCTTAAAGGGGTTTCAATTATCGGCCCCTGCAGGAAAGTAACGCAAATTGAGTTGTCCTATTCCGACGCGCGGGTTCTGGGCGTAAATCCGCCGTTGCGTGAAAGCGGTGATATCGCGGGGAGCGCGCCGGTAACGATTGTAGGCCCGAACGGCACGCTGGAATTACAAGAAGGCGTCATTATCGCAAAAAGGCATCTGCATATGACGGATGTTGACGGAGCGAAATACGGCATTAAGGATAAGGAAATCGTTCAAATCAAGACAGAGGGGCCCCGGGCTCTGATATTTGACCAGGTTGTGGCGAGGGTAAGCTCCAAATATGCGACATATGTGCATATTGATTACGATGAAATCAATGCCGCCGGGCTTTTTTCGGATATGACCGGAACCGTAATTAAGAAGCAAAAATGAGGATAAAGTAACGAAATTATAATGGCCGAAAAAGGGTTTCCATAACAATTGTGGATATTTTGAAAAGCATAGCCAAACCAATGGAAAACCTTGAAAACGGATATGGGAAAATGAATGGGGCAGGGGGGGATAACCCTGCCTTTTTTATGCTATTTTCATGAACTTAATGGACAATCGATAATCGTTATCGACATAGGGTAGTTATTGTGTTACAATATAAATAAAGAAAGATCCAAAAACTATTTGCTGCTCCATATGGAAAACGCCTTGGTTTCATTGCCTCGCATCAATGACAAGACAGAAAGCAATGCGCAAAACGCATTGGGGACGATTATGGCCGGACAGACGATGCTCCTGATTCGAAATCCGCGTGCGGGCAGCTACAGAGCCCAAAACACATTCATTGAAGCGGCAGGTATTATTTTCAGGAGTGATTACAAAACATATCTATATTCGACCCAGTATCCCGGAGATGCCGCAAGAATTGTGGCCCAAACGGGAATGGAGTACGATGTCGTGGTTTGCTTCGGTGGCGACGGAACGCTAAACGAAGTCATCAACGGCATGATGCATCTGGAAAAGCGGCCTGTGCTGGGGTATATACCGGCCGGCACAACGAATGATTTTGCGTCCGGTCTCGGCTTATCCAAAAACATCGTTGAGGCCGCGCGAGACGTTCTGAACGGAAACTGCGTACCGGTGGATATCGGAAGTTTCAACAACGAACGTTTTTTTTCTTATGTCGCTTCCTTCGGGAGCTTCACAAAAGCCTCTTATTCGGCACCGCAGGATATGAAAAACGCGCTGGGCTACTCCGCCTACCTGCTGGAAGGGCTGAAGAGCATTTGGGATTTCCAGCCGTATAGGGTGAGGGTTAAGTCGGATACAAAAGAAGTCGAGGACGAGTTTATTTTCGGCGGCATATCAAATTCCACCTCCATGGGCGGTATTTTGAAACTAAACAGCAGCGATGTCGATTTAAGCGACGGCCTTTTTGAGGTTATGCTGGTAAGAAACCCCAAAAACCTGATTCAAATACAAAAGCTTTTGCACAGTGTTGCCACCAAACATTACGATAACGATCAAATCGCTTTTTTTAAGACAAGCCGTATCGAAATCACCAGCGATAAATCGATCGCATGGACAGTTGACGGCGAGTTCGGCGGTATAAGCGGTGAGAACGTGATTCAAAACCATCACAACGCTATCTCCATCATAAAGCCCAGGCCAAACGAATCCCGCTGAGCGATGATCATATTGGTGACGAAGCCGCCGATTATGGCGGCGGCTGTTTCGTCAAGGATATTAAACGCTTATTAAACTTTGGGTAGATGCCGGTTCGGCGGAACGGAGGATGAAAATGCTTGAAATCAGAAACCTGAACTATACGGTAAAGGACGAAAGAGGAAAGGCCGATATTCTGAAAAACATCAATCTGGATATTGAGGCCGGAAAGTTTGTTGTCATAACCGGTCCAAACGGAAGCGGTAAGACATCGCTTGCCAAAGCGATTATGGGTCTCATACCCGGCGAGTCCGGCGAAATCACCGGCAGTATCAAATATAACGGACAAGAGCTCACCGGTCTCGGAGTGACCGGAAGAGCAAGACTTGGGATCAGCTATGGATTCCAGCAGCCGCCCCGTTTCAAAGGAATGCAGGTGACTGATCTTCTGAGCATCGCAGCGGGTAAAATCTTGAAACGTGACGAGCACTGTGCGCTTTTAAGCCAGGTCGGGCTTTGCACCGATGACTATCTCAAAAGAGAAATCGATACGAGCTTATCGGGCGGCGAATTGAAAAGGATAGAAATTGCAACGCTGCTGGCCAGAGATGTGTCGCTGATGATATTTGACGAACCGGAAGCGGGCATCGATCTCTGGAGCTTTTCAAAACTGACCGAAACATTTAAGATTATACACAAACAGAAAAAAGAAACGACAATCATCATTATTTCGCATCAGGAGCGGATAATAAAGCTTGCCGATGAAATTATTCTGGTCTCGGCGGGTGCGATCACAAAAAGAGGTTCGGTAGAAGAGGTTCTTCCGCTGATTATGAATGAAACGGTGTCCGACTGCGTATACCTTGGGGGTGCGGTGAATGAATGATATTGAAAAAAATCTGCTTTTGCAGGTTGCTGATCTGCATGATGTTCCGATGGGGGCGTACAATATCCGGGAAGACGGCGCCCTTCACAGCAGGCAAAGCACCGAGAGTATTGAGATCATTACGAAAAAGGACAAGCCGGGAATTGATATCAGAATTAAGCCGGGGACGAAAAACGAAAGCGTTCATATTCCTGTGCTCATTACCAGAACAGGGTACAGCGAGATGGTGTATAACGACTTTTTCATCGGAGAGGATTCCGACGTTCTGATTGTAGCCGGATGCGGAATTCATAACGGAGGCTGCGAAACATCGCAGCATGACGGAATTCACACGTTTTATCTTGGGAAAAACGCAAGGATCAAGTATGTGGAAAAGCATTACGGAGAGGGCAGCGGTACGGGCGAGCGCATCATGAATCCGCAGACCGTTGTCTACATGGAAGAGGGCTCCTATATTGAAATGGAGACCGTCCAGATTAAAGGCGTTGACAGCACAAAACGACACACAAAAATCGAAGCTGCCGCAGGCTGCGAAATTTTGATTACCGAAAAGCTGATGACCCATGACAAACAAACGGCAGTGTCGGAGATGGATGTGCTGCTGGAAGGCGAAGGATCCAGGGCCAGGGTAATCTCGCGATCTGTCGCGCAGGACGAATCGGAGCAGACATTCTACCCCAGAGTTAAGGGGATGAGCGACTGCTTTGGACATGTGCAGTGCGACAGCATTATTATGCATAATGCCAAGGTACGCTCAATACCTGAAATCAGCGCGAACCATGTCAACGCTCAGTTGATACACGAGGCGGCTATCGGTAAAATTGCCGGTGATCAGCTGCTTAAACTCATGACGCTGGGATTATCGGAAGAGGAAGCCGAGGAGCGGATATTGAGTGGATTTTTAAAGTAAGCATGCAAGAAAATAACATAATATCGGGCGCTTGTTGCGTACCCGTGACGGACCTTTGATCGGTTTTAGAGAGATTGACAAAATAAAAACTAAATTGGCAAAAAGTTATGCTAGTTCATCTGTTGAGAAATTCTTTGTCAATTGTTATAATCGGTTTCGGCTGCAAAGGCAGGCCGTTACCGCATAGCATTTAAGGAGAAAAGATATGACCGAAAAGAAATTTACCACAATGGAACAAATGGAAAGCGATTCGAAGATTCTGTTTGATAGAGCTTGCGATATGTGCATAGATACATGGCAGACAAGAGCTCAGGATCAAAAGAATCACTGTAAGTTTGGTGAAGACGGTGTCTGCTGCCGAATCTGCTCGATGGGCCCCTGCCGAATTACGCCCAAGGCGCCAAAGGGTATTTGCGGAGCCGACGCTCATGCTATAGCAGGCAGAAATTATCTGCGTACAGTTGTCGGCGGTGCAGCCGCCCATTCCGATCATGGAAGAGAGATTGCACACGTTCTTTACGAGGCGGCCAGAAATGGAAGCTATCAGATCAAGGACGAGGAGAAGTGCATCAAAGTAGCGAAGGAATTCGGGATCGAAACAGAAGGCAGAGATATATACGATATAGCACACGATCTTGCATACGCAGGATTAAATGAATACGGAAAGCCTTTCGGAACATTGAAATTTGTAGAAAGGGCAACCGAAGAGCGGCAACAGCTTTGGAAAAAACTCGGCATAACGCCCCGAGCGGTGGACAGAGAGTGTACGGAAGCAATGCATATGACGCATATGGGTAACACCGCGGACGCCACAACGCTTGTCAGGGCAGCGAACCGGGCGGGCTTGAGTGACGGCTGGGGCGGATCCATGATGGGTACCGAGTTTTCCGATATCCTGTTTGGAACACCGCATCCCATGGAAACGGAAGCCAACCTCGGTGTTCTATCTAAAGATATGGTCAATATCGTTGTTCACGGCCATGACCCGGCCATGTCTGAAATGGTTGTTATTACAGCGGAAATGCCCGAGTTTGTCAACAGGGCGAGGGAACTCGGCGCAAAGGGCATCAATGTCGTGGGTATCTGCTGCACGGCAAACGAAGTTGCCATGCGTCACGGTATTCCGATGGTAGGCAATTTCCTGCAGCAGGAAAACGCGGTTCTCACGGGCGCAGTCGAAGTCATAGTAGCAGATGTCCAGTGCATTTTCCCGGCGCTCGGCCCGCTGAGCAAATGCTTCCACACGAAGTTTATCACAACCTCGCCGAAAGCCAGAATTCCCGATTCGGATTTTATTGAATTTACAGCCTCGAGTGCAGAAGAATCCGCAAGAAATATTGTATCCATTGCCGTAGAAAATTACGTCAACAGAAAAAAAGACAACCTGTTTATACCCGAGCATAAAGAAACGGCCGTTGTCGGCTATTCCTGCGAGGCCATCATCAAGGAGCTGGACGGGGTTACCAATACGCAGGTCGATTTGACCGGTACATACAAGCCCCTGATCGAGTGCATCAAGTCAGGTGTTCTTAGAGGGGCAGTGGGCGTTGTCGGATGCAATAACCCCAGAGTGCGTCCCGACTATTCACATATCGAGATCATGAAAAAAATGCTCAAGAACGATATCATCGTTGTCGTAACCGGATGCTCGGCACAGGCTGCTGCAAAAGCCGGACTCATGAGTAAGGAAGCAAAGGAACTCTGCGGTGACGGTCTTAAGCGCGTCTGCGATCTCGTAGGTATTCCGCCCGTTTTACATATGGGCTCTTGCGTCGATATCAGCCGTATACTCATGCTGATTACCGATGTCGCCAAGCAGTGGGGCATAAACACCACCGAACTACCGATTGTAGGCTGTGCGCCTGAATGGATGAGTGAAAAAGCGGTTTCGATCGCAAACTATGTCATAAGCACCGGAATTGATACATATCTGGGTATCGAGCCGCAGGTAAAAGGCTCGACCGAGATAATGGATTTGATTACTGAGCGTTCAAGGCAGGATCTTGGCGCCGGATACATCATAGAAATGGATCCGGAGAAGCTTGGCGATGCGATGATAGCGGGCATTGAGGCGAAAAGAGATGCTTTGAATATTTAGCCTGAGACCAAGCGCAGGCGCTTAACTGAAGGAATCGTGAATATGAAAATTGCCGTTACAGGAAAAGGCGGTGTGGGTAAGACGACAGTGTCTGCCATACTGGCAAGGCTGTATGCCGAGGAAGGCCGCAGTGTGCTTGCTGCGGATGTAGATCCGGACGCGAATCTGGGCCTGGCGCTGGGTTTTTCCGATGAGGAGCTGGATAGCATCATACCGATATCCAAAATGAAAGAGCTTGTTTTGGAACGAACCGGCGTGGATGCCGAGGGAATCGGAAAATTTTTTAAGATTAATCCCAAGGTAGACGACATCCCCGAGAAGTTTGCGAAAACGAAAAACGGGGTGAAGCTTCTCATCCTCGGTACCGTGGATGTTGCCGGAGCCGGTTGCGTATGTCCGGAGCATGTGATACTAAAGCGCCTGATCTCACACCTTGTTATCCGGAGTAACGATGTGGTTATCATGGATATGGAAGCGGGTCTTGAGCACCTGGGACGCGGAACAACATCGTTTATGGACAGCTTTATTGTTGTCGTGGAACCCGGAACGCGCAGCATACAGACCTACCGAAAAATACGCGAGCTCGCAACGGAGCTGGGTATAAAGAAAATCAGCGCAGTCGGAAACAAGATCAGGGGAGCTGAGGACGAAGCGTTTATTCGAGAAAATGTTCCCGAAAATGACCTTCTCGGTATCATTCACTACAGCGACAGTGTTATCAAGGCCGACAGGAGCGGCACGTCGCCGTTTGAAACAGCCGGAGCGGTTGTGAACGAGATTCGCAGGATAAAAGAAAAACTGGAGATAACGCAGTAAATTGGAGGTATAACGTGGTTAAATTATTTGACAGGGTATTTAAAGGCTCTGACGAAATGTATGCTCTGGCAGAGAAGGCTTTGGCTGAAGTATCGGAGAGATTCGACGATTCTCAGGCTGTCGCTTATCCAAGCACCGCATATTTTCTCGGTGTTTTGTATGCCATGACGGGGAGAAAAAACGCTACTCTGGGCGAACTAAAAGAATCCATGACCTGGATCAAAAGCCAAATGACAAGAAATAAAAGGCTTCATGACGCATTTACATCCGGTGTTGCGACCGCATGCTCGGCAGAGGTTATTGAAGCATGCAAATATATCGGCAATACGGCACCGTATGAGGCGCCCTATCTTGGGCATGTCAGCGATGCGGAGGTCCGTGAGCTTGGTGTGCCGCTGGTCACCGGAGACATTCCCGGATTTGTTGTCATAATCGGTGCCGCCCCCTCTGATGAGAAGGCTGTGGAAATTATTAAATCCTACCAGACAAAAAGTGTTTTTGTGTTCCTTGTCGGCGATATCTGCAAACAGGCCGAGCGGGCAGGCGTGAAAATGGGATTTCCCGTCCGCGTTTACCCCTGCGGGGACAAGCTTCCTTCGGTCTGCCATGTCGTTTCGGTTGCCGTCAGATCGGCGATGATTTTCGGCAATATCCAGGCGGGTGATTATGACGGAATCAGAGATTATACCTTCAAGCGCATAAATGCAGCGGTCAACGCTTATGAACCCGTGGACGACATGACGGTCGCCTGCGGAGCGGGTGCCATTTCCTACGGTTGGCCGGTTGTTACCAATGACGATAACGATATGTGGCGCGTTCCGAAAAGCTTGATTGTGCAGCCTGATACGGATAAATTCGTGGAAACCGCCATAGAAGCGCGCGGAATGAAACTCAAGATTACCAACATTGACATTCCGGTGGCATTCTCTTCCGCATTTGAGGGCGAAGTTATCCGAAAAGCCGATATGCAGCTGGAGGCAAACGGCGCGCGCATCGACTGCTTTGAGCTTGTCAGAGCAAAGGAAGCTTCCGAAATCGAAGACCACAAGATTGAGCTGATCGGCAAGGATTTTGACGCGTTTGAGACCGGCGGAGCCATAAACATCGCAATGATTGCCGATGTTACCGGTAAACGCATGCAATCTGATTTCGAGCCTGTTTTTGAAAGAAAGTTCCATGCCTGGCTCAACTGCATCGAGGGCGTCATGCATACCGGGCAAAGAGACATGATCAGAATCCGAATCAACAAGGAAACATACGAAAACGGCTTCCGGGCGAAGCATTTCGGCGAGGTCCTCTATGCCAAACTCAAAAGCGAATTTGAGTCTGTTGTTGACAAGTGCCAGATCACGATCATCACCGATCCCGAGCTGGTTAAGCAGGGAAGATTGGAAGCTAACAAGATATACGAAAAGCGCGACGCCCGCTTAAAATCACTGACCGATGAAACGGCAAAGGAATTCTACTCCTGCCTGATGTGTCAGTCCTTCTCACCGACGCATGTCTGTATTGTTACGCCGGAAAGGCTGGGCCTCTGCGGTGCGGTATCCTGGCTGGATGCCAAGGCAACCTATGAGCTCGATCCCAACGGCCCCTGCAGATTGGTTGAGAAAAACGATGTTATTGATGAAGATAAGGGCATATGGCAATCCATCAATGAAGTCGTACATAGAGACTCTCAGGGCACGCTGGATAGGGTTTCTTTGTACTCGATCATGGAAGATCCGATGACCAGCTGCGGCTGCTTTGAATGCATATGCGGTATTGAACCGTATTCCAACGGCGTTGTCATTGTAAACCGCGAGCATATTCCCATGACGCCGCTTGGAATGACCTTCTCAGAAATGGCTTCCATGACGGGCGGCGGTGTACAGACGCCGGGATTTATGGGTCATGGCAAGCACTTTATTGCTTCCAAAAAGTTTATGAGAGCGGACGGCGGTATCAAGAGAATCGTCTGGATGCCCAAGGCACTGAAGGACCAGGTGGCTGAAAAGTTGAACGCAACCGCTAAGGAGCTTTACGATATCGACAACTTCACGGATATGATTGGAGACGATACAATTACAGAAAGCCCCGATGAGCTTCTCACATACCTTACCGAGAAAAATCATCCTGTCTTAGAGCTCGAGCCGCTGATATAGTCCGCAATCCGTCCGAGGGGACGGTTCTCGTGGTTGACATTACTCCCCCATCTTTGACAGTTGAAGCAGATAAAAAGCTTGGAAACCCTTTGAAATAGGGCGTTACAAGCTTTTTTTGCATTCTGTAAAATGGAATCCGAGGGGACGGCAGACCAATGTCATAAAGCTTAGCTTACAGGAATTTACATAGGACGTTTTTTATTAAGTGGGTATTTGTTTTTTCTTGAGGGTTCCTTCCGAGTAAAGTGTCTATCTGGGCGTATTGGAACAAGATTCTTACTTATTTCTCTCATAGATTTTAAGTCAGCAGTTATGTTTTGGAACCTAGCTGCTGATTTTTTCGAAAATATACCCTGTTTTTGGCAAATCTTTGGATGGTTATTCCATTTACACTAAGGTTTGTTCAGAACCTTCTTCTTCTGTCGAGTACAAGCAAATATTGCTCGTCTTTTAAGAAAGGGGAATTGCTCGCTTGTGCATCACTGTCTTCGACATAAAAATCGGACGAGAGATATATTGTGTCCGTCTCAGTTTGACCCTTTAGCCTTGTATTAATCTGAAAAGCATATTCGACACGATTGATTGCGTCTATATGCGGTCCGACATAGGTTGCGAATAAAACGTCATTTTCCTGCGTTAAACTTTCTTCCAGCGTAAAGTAATGCGAAATATCGCCCGCAAATGAACCGTCGTTATCCGCGGTCGGAACAGGCATTGTGTCTTAATGCACCGCTTCCTTATCAGAGCATCCCATTAATATTCCCGCAAAAACGAGAAAGGCAATGAACAAAGTTAATCACTTATGTTTCATCGTTTTCCCCTCCCTTATGCCATATCATAAAAATGCTTTAACTGATGTTTATCCCGATCGCTCAATGGAATGATGCCGAACTTTTCTGATGCATAATATTCTCACTTTCGAAAATGTGTCCAAACCATCCCAAAGCATGACCCATCTCATGTGCGCCGACCTTTTGATATTGTGGGTCTGTAGTCCCGGCTTATATTACGATGCATGAATAAACCTGAGTGAATCCTACCGACATTTCATATCCATTTTTATCGTTATTTGTATTATCATAGTAATAATATCCTTCATGGTCTCTTTCAGCGTAATCTGTCATACCTGTGTTTTCATGTTCAACTAGAGGTCAGCTATGAATGCGTATTAATTCATCATATTCCGCGACATAAAACTCAATATCAGCGCTGGCTGGACTTGATGCCACCGTCATAGACAATCCAAGCGCACTATTCCATAATGACATGCCTGTGGCCACAGCATTAGTTCCTTGACCTCCTCCCAGTTGGCTTTCAATATAGACAGACGGACTTCCGTTCCAGCGTCCGACTTGATTAGTGATCTCAGCGTCCGCTTCCCAATATAACAGCTCATTTTCTGGGCCAGTTTTCACAGTTACTGTATACTGGTAATATGTGGACTGCGGCCCGTAAGCCGTACCGGCATAATTTTGACCGTAAACCCGCGTATCCGGATTTGTCACTGTTCCGCTGTAGTATCCGATCCAGTATCTGTATTGTATGTACGTTTGTCCCACGTATGGATTGCTTGGCGGCGTTCCGCTTTCACCGTTTGCCGCGTATCCCGTTTTGTACAGGGTCCCGCTGTAGCCCTGTGCATCAGGCCCATATGGGATGGTCGGGTTATTGGGTGAATAACTGTCGATCATGACCCAATTAGAACCGTTCCATTGATATTTTATCCAGGACGTAAAATTCAATGTTCCTGTTGCGGTTTTACTGTCGCCCGCCGATCCGGAATAGACATAACTGCTCCCGGTCTTATACAAGGTTCCACTGTATCCTCCGGCGGAATACGGAATACTTGTAGGAAACGAATTGACACTGCTCGTCTGAGTAATCGATACCTGTTGCTGCGGTGTCCCGGTATATGTAATCGTACCGTTTGTCAGTATCAGGTTGATCTGATTGCCGCTGACCGAATATGTTACATTTCCTGTATTAACCGTTACCTCCTTCACCTGAAGCCCATTTACAAAGTTTACCGTTTGATTTTGGGTTCTTGAGGTGCTTTCAAAGAAGTGTGTATCCGTTGTGATCACCGCGGAAGCGTCATTGGATAGAAATACTCCGGCAAGTACGCTAAACAAGAGGATCAGGGCTATTTGCTTTCTTATGCTTTTATACTTTACTTTTCGCATCGTCTCATCTCCTTTGTTTTATCATAATTACCTCTATTTGTAAATAAAAGCAACTTTGCATTGCGTCGGGCAAACAACGCATCTTTTTAGCTATATTAAAGATAACATTATATTTTGTCATACAAAAAATTTTCGGTAGAATTGATAACAGCATCGGTGTATGTATAACTGAGCAAAAAGCAAGAGACGATATTCGGCTTGCTTTTTTTCTTTTTTGGCACTAAACTTCAATGGACAGGAATATGTATCTTGCGCCATATAACTGGCCTGCGGAGAACCGATTGGGCCATAAAGATCCGGTATTGACTCAAAAAGAAAGGAATTGCCCAAATGCTTGCAAGGCGAAATGACCTAAGCAGAAAGATGATCCGCGACCTGAAGGAAAACATCCTGCCGTTCCGGTTCGATCGCGCCGTCGATTATTGCGGAGAAATACTGCGCGGCGGAACGGTCGTGAAAAACGCGGACAAGGGCCTTATCCTGAACGCGCGAATATTGTGGACATTTTCCACAGCTTATCGCGTACTGAAAAACGGCGAGTGTCTGTCGGCGGCGGACAGGGCGTTTGAATATCTGACAAACCGTTTCTGGGATAAAGAAAACGGCGGCGGATTTTATATGCTCAATGCCGCAGGCGAAACCGTAAACCCGATGAAATCGACCTACACGCAGGGTTTTATGCTCTACGCCTTTTTCGAATACGATAGGGCGGCCGGAAGGCAGGAGACCTTCGCGTATTCGGAAAGAAGCTTTCGCGATGTACCGGCTTATCTGAATGCGGAGTTAAGATCCGTCACAAAGCTTTGCTCAAAGCAAAGCTCAAGGTGGGGTTTTGCTCAGGATGATAATGATTATGCGGGGTTATAGTATGTATTTTGAGGATTTTACAATCGGACAGGTTTTAAAAGCAAACAATGTGAAGATCGATAAGGAGAAAATATTGGCGTTCGCAAAGGAATATGACCCTCTGCCGATCCATCTTGACGAGGAACATGCAAGGCAAACAGGCTTCGGCGGACTCATCGCACCGGGTGTAATGAGTTTTATGCTGGTCTGGGCGGAATATGCGAAAATGAACATTTGGGGAGACGCGCTGGTTGCCGGAAAGCAGACCAGCATCACCTGGTTCGCACCGGTCTATGCCGGTGATATTCTGCACGGCTCAGCTTCTGTCACCGGAAAAAGGAGAAAGAAGAACAATACGGGCGTTCTGGAAATAATGGTTGAGATATTCAATCAAAACGGCATCCTTGTCATTACCGATATATCCAAACTTGTCATACGATGCAGGGATCAAGCGGAATCCGATGTCAACAAAAAAAGCCCCTGAGGCATCCGGAATGTGTCTTTACTTGACTTCCGGCGCCTCAGAGGGTTGGAAATATGTTTTTTGATGAATCCGCCTTTTTGGTAAAGGCGGACGGTCAGGGAAGGGCTTTGAGGATCTCGTCATATACTGCGGATATTGGCAGGCTTGTCCGCTTGGCGATTTCCGCGATATCCTCGTATTCGGGCTTTTGTTTTTCTATCCCGTATCCAAAGCCGTATTTCATTGTAACGGGACCAAAAGGCGTATCGGTGCTTCGGTATTCCCGATTAAGAATATACCTGTCTTGAAGGGATCTGCGTACACCGAAAGTTGAGGTGTGTTTTAAAAGCGAAACCGCCATTTTGTGTTCGTCCGAAGGCCGACAAAGGCATACCAGAAGATATGCGGCGCGGTTCTTCTTTGCCATAACCGGCAGGAAAAATACATCAAGGGCCCCGTTATCACGAAGGATTTCGGCTGCAAAACCAAGGGCCTCGGAGGTCATATCGTCAATATTACAGCAGAGTTCAACAATTTGGTCATTGACGCCGTCAGTTAGGGATTCTGCTTCTGCGGCAGTACCCCAAAACACGCGCAGGCAGTTACAGCGCGGAAAATCCTTTGTGCCCATACCGTAGCCGATTTGGCTTACCGTCATAGCCGGCATGGAGCCGGTATCGGTTGAAAAATGCCTAAGCAAAGCGGCGCCGGTGGGTGTTATCAGCTCCCCCACGATATCACCGGAGTAGACCGGAAAGCCTTTCAGCAGCTCCGCGGTTGCCGGCGCCGGTACCGGCAGTGTCCCATGTGCGGTATGAACGGTGCCGCTTCCCAGATGGATCGGGGAGACGATGATGCGGTCAGGTGACAGCATTTCCAAAAGCATACAGACACCGAGGATGTCGCATACCGCATCCATCATGCCCAGTTCATGAAAATGGACCTGTGCAACCGGCTTTCCATGCGCCTTTGATTCGGCTTCGGCAATAAGCCGATAAACTGCCTGAGCGTCCGTTACGACCTTTTTGGAAAGGGGCAGAGAGTCGATCAAAGCGAGGATCGGGTCGAGGCTGTTTTGATCATGCGCATGGCTGTGTTCCTGCTCATGCTCATTCGCATAATCGTGATGTTCATGCTGATGCGCGTGCTCATGTTTATGTGTATGACCATGTTCGTGTTCGTGAAGCTCTTCTCCCTCGACAATGCCGCCGATGGACACTTTGGTATGCAGGCCGGAAATTCCCTGTCGTGTGCACGGACCGATATCGACGCGGATGCCGGGGATCGGGAGGCTGTTAATCGTTTGAAGAAACGTATTTTTATCCGGAAGCAAGCCGGCAAGCGCGGAGAGCAGCATATCGCCGGACGCGCCCATCGCACATTCAATATACAGTATCTTCATTCGGCGGCTCCTTTCATTTTATTGATCATATTGGCAAGGTATCCCGCGCCGAAACCGTTATCGATGTTCACAACGGATATACCGCTGGCACAGGAATTGAGCATGGTGAGCAGCGCGGACAAACCACCGAAGGACGCGCCGTACCCAATGCTGGTCGGGACCGCAATCACGGGGCAATCCGCTAAACCGCCGAGTACGCTGGGAAGCGCACCCTCCATGCCCGCAACGGCGATAATGACTCTCGCCTTCGCAAATAAGGGCAAATGTGACAAAAGCCTATGAATACCGGCAACACCGACATCATAGAGCCTGGTAACTTTGCTGCCCAAAAACTCGGCTGTCAGCGCGGCCTCCTCACAAACCGGAATGTCGCTTGTACCGCCGGAGGCAATAACAACGGAACCCGTTTGAATGTCCGCAGGCTTGATACGGACAACAGCAATGCGGGCGGCGCTGTGATATTCCGCATGAAGCTCCGGATCCAGCGCGTGCGCTGTTCGTTCATCGAGCCTGGTGATCAGAATACCCTCCGCACCGTTGTTCATAAGCGACCTTGCGATACCGGAAATTTGTTCAGGTGTTTTTCCCTGGCCGAAAATGACCTCGGAAGCACCCTGGCGAACAGCGCGGTGATGATCAACCTTCGCATATCCAAGATCCTCAAACGGCATGATCTTCAGCCTGTCATAGGCAGCCTGGGGCGTTACATCACCCGAGGCTATCGCGCTAAACAGCTCCATTATCGTCTGTTTGTCCATGTTTTCTCCTTCTGACGGGCTAATCCGATGCCCTCGGATTCCGGTCGAGCCTGACCGACGGGAAGTCGGCGGCTAGTTTATTTTCTATAGTATCCCATAGATTAGCGGCTGTTTCAAGCTGAGATTCCGGAAGCTGCAGCAGAGCATAACCGTCTTTTGCTCTGAGCCTGAAATCCGAAAAGCCGAGTGCGAATAACGCCTGCTCTCCGCGCTCGATTTTTTCGAGAAGCTCACCTGATATGGTTTTTCCCGTCGGGATGCGTGTGGCAAGACAGGAATAGGCGGGTTTGTTCCAGGTAAACAAGCCGGCGTCGCGAGACAGCGCTCGGATATCCTTTTTGGTTAACCCCGATTCCCGGAGAGGAGACAGCACGCCCATCTCTCCGGATGCTTTCATACCGGGCCGGTCCGTTATGCTGTCTGATGCGTTATTACCGTCGAGCAGGAGATCATACCCATCGGCAAGCGCCTGCTTCATGATCAACCCAAATATATACTGTTTGCAATAATAACAGCGCAGTGGGCTGTTTTCGCATATATCGGAAAATTCGAGTACGCTCAGGTGAAGTATCTTAAGCCTTCCGCCGATATCGTTGCTCAGACGAACCGCGTCCCGCAGCTCAAATTCGGGCTGCAGCTCTGTTTTACAATAGTACGCGCAGATATCCGCTCCGCTTTTGACCGCTTCATAAAACAGATAAGATGAATCCACACCCCCGGAATAGGCCAATGCGGCTTTCGGGTGTTCCCGAAAAAATTGAGTCAGTTTCATATTTTCCCTTTCATCATCAGTTTCACAGGAAACGATGGTTGAGATTCGCCGTGCGTCCGCGAAAGTACCGGATGAAAAGTTATGCTCGTTTTCAGACTGTCCGTATAGAATTCCCCGCGCCGAAGGCGCGGGGAATAAAATATCGCAGACCTGGCTCATTATTACGTGTGGTAAATGAGCGGAATATCACGGTCATCGTTTAAGCGCTCGAACGCATACAGCAGATTGTTCAGGTTTTGGGTGTAGACGTAGAATCTGGCTGTGCCGGTCACAACGCATTCGTATTTTCTTTCATTGAGCATAACCATTTTCAGAATCTGTTTTCCGCCGTCTCTCAGGTTAAGTGTAATCTCGTATGTCGGCTCTTCCAGATCAACGTTGTCGGGAATCTCATTGATTACGCGAAGATTCAAGGTTCTGGCAAAAAGGCGTTTGGTGTTGTCTTCCGACAATTCCTTCCCGTTGAGGGTTCCCACCGTTCGAACGATTTCGACACCGGAATTGGTTACATCGTCATATTCCCGCAAAGCCATATGGTATTCGTCACCGGCCATGTTGTAATCAATGGACTCGATATTGTGGATGTTTTCAATCCAGACCGTACGGTTCATGAGTGATAGGTAATTGAGGTCCAGCCATGCAAAGGCCGTTGGAGAATACGATAGAAGCGTCAAATGCACTTCGCCCTTTAAGCAGGCTTCGTACTGCGAGGTATAGGCGGCGTACACAGCCCCGGTACCCACCGTTCCAATCGTGAGATCGATCTGATTGCCGGAAATATCTCTCATTTGAAGACGCGCAGGTTTTGAGAAGCCGTATTCGGCCAACTCCTCTTTGGTTATGTCCATGACCACGCCGTTATACGTAAGAGTTGCAACGACATCAAGGACAGTTGACTGAACATTTTCGTCATTGCATGATGAGACGACCGGTGAAAGGAGCAGGTAAGAAGATGAGGTAGTATTTCCCTCCATAGAAAGATCACTGTCTAGAATTATCTCAATTTCGGTTCCGTCCCGCTTGGTCATTTTAACCCAGTCAATGTTGGTGTAAATTTCTTCTTCCGTATAGGTCGGGAATATGTCGATGTCCCTGAACTGCAGCTCGCTGCGCATGATTAAGGTGCCCAGGTAATTTCCGACGGTATAAACTGTGTTTTTGTCGTCGGTCAGGACATAGAAGTTCATGTCCACCGGGGTGGCATCCCCGACACTAAGTGTGATGACCTTGCCGCCGGCGAAAGAAAGCTTCATTGTGAACTGTGGCTTGTCCAGGCCGTAGATAGAAAGATCCTTCGGATTTTCTTCTATTTTCTGTATGGCCGTCAACGATGTCAGCGTAAACATCATGGAACGGAATTTTGATGTATCGTAAGCGAAGAACTCGGAATCCGGCGTTACGTTGTAGGTAAGCTTACCCTCCGAATCTCTGCCGTATTCAATCAGCATTGTTGTTCCGTCAGGGTAGATATTTTCAATGCTGCTTAAGTCGTTGCCTTCTTCTTTAATGATATAGTAAACAGGGCTCACCGTGGCCGTTGGTGACGCGGAAGCATCCGGATCCGCCTGGTTGGGATCGGGAAAAACATAGGCAAACACGAGCACACCAAGCCCAAAAACGACGACGATAATGCCGACAATCAGAATTTGTTTTAAGCCCTTCGACATTACAAATGCCTCCTCCGTGCCCAGACCACGATGCTCAGCGCGATGATCAATGCGGGTATGCCCAGCACGATAACCCAAAGAACGATTCTGGACTGATATCTTTGAATCGTTAACGTAGCTGAGGCAAATTCCTTGTCGGGGATGAGAATGCCCTCCGTATACTCGGAAATGTAATTTATGGCAGCGCCCATATAATCCCTGTTCATAAAGGCCGATTCTTTTAGGACACTTCGGGAAATCATGCCGGTGCTGGTGAACAGAACCGTGCTTCTGGTGTAATTCAGGTTTTTGTCCGCAACCAGGCGCTCCGACAGCACGGTCATACCGAATGGGCCTACCGCATCTTCCGCTGTCTGGTCATATCCTGAGATTCCGCCTTCATTGTTTTTGGCGTATGATGTGTCATAGGATTCCATCAAGACGGTTACCGTATTGCTGCCCACCTGAGTGCCGGTCAGTTCAATGCAGAGCGAGCCGGGAATCATCACAAAATTGTTTTTAAGATTCAGGTTGGATGTGATGCCGTCGAATAATTTACAGTTGGTAAAAACATAGTAAGGAATAAACGTGCTATGGGAATTATCGAAGATAATTTCGTCTTTGTATCTGATGCCCCATTCCTCAAACAGAAGGTTGAGCCTTTCCAGTTTATCCGACTTATTCGGTGTCATGGTTATAATCGCATCGCCGCCCCTGTCAAAATAAGCATCCAGTTTGTTGATCTCTTCTTCGGTGAAGTCCCTGGTCGGAGCGTCAATGATTAAAAGCGTAACATCATCAGGAATCTCTTCCTGTGCGAGGATAATATTCGATACATCGTAGTTGGCATAATTGAGCAGCGTGTCCAGTTCGTCGATGCTGTAGTTTTCGTTATGACCCCGGATGTAGGCAGCCTTGGCGATCTCTTCGCTTGTGACAAACAAAAGCGCAGAGGTCAGTCTTTGCTCGGCCCGAAGTCCCACATAAAACTGCGTTCCGGTTTGTTCATCTGTTTTTGACGAGTACAAATTAGTCGGGGAGAGCTTTTTAAAGCGCTTATCACTTTCAACAATGATATCGTTGCTGGATATATTGCCGAGAGCATTGTATTTCTCGACGACCTTCGGGTTTATGTTGGGATTGATATACTGGACGTTGATCTTGCCGCCGCCAAGCGTCTGGTACCTTTGCAGCGTTTCATAGATATTACCGAGAAGCTCGGTGGAATCACGGTAGGTTGTCTCTTCGGCAAGCACCGTTATCGTGATCTGATCGTCCAGAGCGGAAATGACGTCCTTGGTATCCTCGCTGATTTCAAACAAACGCTCCTTTGTCATATCCACCTCGAGGACAAACCGGTCGGTCAGGTATCCGATAAAGATGTTTACAACAATGACTGCGATGATAAAAATCAGCGTAAAAATAGTGGCGAGGTTGCCGTATTTAAGTTTCCGGCTTTTTATTTCTTCTTGTTCTGCCGCAAGCTCGACATCACGAATGCCCTCGCTTAAGTACTCGTTTTTCTTGTTTTTCATTCGGGCACCTCCGTCAGCTCCAGCGTTTCTTTTCCAGAACCCTTACGGTCAGGAAAACGAAAACGGCGGATATACTAATATAATAGAAAAAGTCGGCGATAGAGAAAACACCGAGGTAAAAGGTATTGAATCTGCGGTAAAGAGAAACCCAGTAGAGTATAGCCTTAAGCCAGTCGGCCCTTACAAGGGAATAGGAGAAGTCCATCAACAGGATTCCGACAAATATGCCAAGGCTTGCGATGGCAGCAACCAGCTGGTTTTCTGTCAGTGAGGATATAAAAACACCGATTGCGATATAAACGGAAGCAGCCGCTATGACGGCGATGTAATTACCGATAACCGAACCCATATTGGGCGTTCCGAAAGCGGCGATGACAATGACCTGGATGACCGTAAAGGCCAGTCCGATCAGAAATACCGTGAGTGCCGCGAAAAACTTGCCTAATACAATTCCGGAAGCCTTGACCGGACTGGTCAAAAGCAATTGATCTGTTCTTTGCTTATAGTCCTCGCTGAAGGTACGCATTGTTAAAATTGGAATGACGACTATCAGACCGTAGAGCATAACGGAGAATACTGTCTTTAAGTTTTCTTTTCCGGAAAGGATATTTGTAACATAGAACGCGAGATTCATGATGATTAGAAAAGCCGCTACGAAGACGAAACCGAGCGGTGATGAAAAATAACCTCGCAGATCCCTTTTGAATATTGCAGACATCAGATTTTACCGTCCTTGTTTAAAATGTTTGATCATCGGTCCGGGATACATCAATTTCCGGTTCATCCTCGTTTTTTGTGACCAACGGTGCGATATCGTCAAAATCGGCCGAGGTTGACTCACTTACATTGACATGCAGATCCGACTTCGGTTTCTTTCCTTGCTTACTGGTGGATACATAAGATTTCTTCTTTTCTTCCACCAGTTTAATGAAGATATCTTCAAGGGACAGTTCCATGGACTTCAGCTGTAGAATCGGATAACCCGACCGCGCCAGTGCGCTGAACATGGGCTTTCTGATATCCACATTCGGCTGTGCTTCCACGAGAAAATCGTACGATCCGCGTTCGGCCTGAATGGTGGCCTCCGCGTACTGCACCCCCTCAACACCGCGAAGCACGCGCCGAACGGAGTCTCTGGGCCCTGATACTCTGACGGTAAGCTTCCTGTCCCCCGTAATCAAAGCGGAAAGGTTTTCCGGTTTATCGTCAGCTACGATCTGTCCGTTATTAATGACAAGAACGCGCTCGCAAATGGCCGAAACTTCCTGCAATATGTGCGTGGAAAGGATAATCGTTCTGTTTTTTCCGAGATTTTTAATGACATTTCTGATTTCAATAATCTGCTTCGGGTCAAGTCCGACCGTAGGCTCGTCCAGAATAAGAACCTCCGGGTTCCCGATCAAAGCCTGCGCAAGCCCGACGCGTTGTTTGTAACCTTTGGACAGATTGCGAATCAGGCGCTTGAAATGATCCGTCAAACCAACCAGTTCACATATTTCATTCAGATGTTTTTTTCGTTTCAGGTCCTTGACCAATTTCAGATCGAAGATAAAGTTAAGGTATTCTTCAACCGTCATATCCAGATATAAAGGCGGCTGCTCAGGAAGGTAACCGATTTTTTTCTTGGCCTCGACGGGATCTTCCAGAACGTCGACACCGCCGATTCTCGCAGCGCCTGAATTGGCAGAAAGATAGCCTGTGATAATATTCATGGTTGTTGTTTTACCCGCACCGTTCGGGCCGAGAAAACCAACGATATCTCCTTCCTCGACAACGAAGGAGATCCGGTCTATTCCTCGCTTCTTG
Organism: Clostridiales bacterium; assembly: GCA_012523085.1. Lineage (GTDB taxonomy): Bacteria > Bacillota > Clostridia > Oscillospirales > Oscillospiraceae > JAAYOP01. The sequence continues at coordinate 38,608 of JAAYJC010000222.1, read as the reverse complement.
CCGTATGTTTTCGTTAAGCTGGATACTTCAATCATCCTGGTGGTTCCCCCCTGATTTTGATTTCGCTGAAACCGGAAGCAGTTAAGATACACGCAAACTGTGAAAGCCATCATAACATGATATCAAAACCGCTTTGTTAATAAAATGTAAAGCCATTTAAAACATTGCCGTAACCGGCTGTGATATGCCGTTTTTCGGGTTATTTGCTATAAACGATCATATTATTGCGGCAATGCAGCAACAGTCCGGATATTGTGTATGACGCAATGCGGTTATTATACCATTACATTATAGAATTTACAACATTTTTTCATATAGTATAATTATGTAGCGGTATTACAAATATGGCATATTAAATATCTTCGTTCGCTGAAATGTGTTAAGGTTTTGTTGTTTTCGTATATTAACGACGATGAATTAACGGGTTAACGCGACAATTGCGGCAATTATTTGCCGCATAAAATTACGGCACTTTTTGCGGTAATAATAGCGATAAAAATTGAATAAACAGTTGCATTTTATTATTCGATATGCTAAAATACCGTTTGCACTATAAATTTGAAAGCTGATTTGACATTTTGGGGAGAAAGAGGTGAACGTCAATGAAGGAAGGTATCCATCCCAACTATAAGCAAACAACCATAAGGTGCGCGTGTGGAGAGATTATTGAAACCGGCTCCACAAAAAAGGATATCAAGGTTGAAATCTGCTCCAAGTGTCACCCCTTTTTCACGGGTAAGCAGAAATTGGTTGATACAAGCGGCCGTGTTGACAAATTCAACAGGAAATTCGGAATCAACAACTGATTTTTTAACCATACGAGTCCTTAACCCGCGCATTTTTGCGCGGGTTTTTTTATTTACCGGACCGCTTAAAAACGAAAGGATGTACGCATTATGCCGTTAATCGAAATCGCTCCGGCAGACCTTCAGGAAAACCCTTTTGACCTGATCGGTAAGAGGTGGATGCTCATCACGGCCGGCTCTGAAGACGGGTTTAACTCAATGACCGCTTCCTGGGGCGGCATGGGTTCCCTCTGGAATAAAAATGTGGCCTTCACATTTATTCGTCCGGAAAGGTATACCTATACATTTGCCGAAAAGAGCGACTTGTTTTCATTGACGTTTTTTGAGGAAAGCTACAGGGAACAGTTATATATCATGGGCAATGCCAGCGGACGGGACATCGACAAGGTCGCCCAATGCGGATTTACGCCCGTTTTCTCCGACGGATGTCCGTATTACCGGGAGGCATCATTGGTGTTCATCTGTAAGAAAATTTATTTTAACGATTTGAAAACAGAAAACATGTCGCCTTTGGGAAAAACTGTGTACAGCAACGGCGCCGGTATACATAGGATGTATATCGGCGAGATCGTGAGGGCTCTCAGAAAGGTCTGAGTATGTTGAGCAGGCTTTTAGTCGGACAGTTTTCGGAAAGCTTTTACCCTATTGTGGACGGGGTTGGAAGGGTAGCATACAACTATGCGTCAAAGCTTGCCGAAAGAGGACATGAATGCTATGTAATAACACCCATGGCTGATACCGGATACAGAGGGCGGTTCCCTTTTGAAATCGTCGATTATGTCAGCATGTCGGTTCCGTTTTCCCGTCAATTCAAGACAGGAATCGCAGTTTTTGACAAGCATTACAACGACCGGGTTGATATGCTGAAATTCGACATCATCCATGCGCATACTCCGTTTACGGCCGGAGCCGAAGCCTGGCGGCTGGCGAAGAAACACGCCTGCCCGCTGGTGGGCACATTTCACTCAAAGTATTACGACGATTTTTATAAAGCGACCGGAACGGAGCTCATCGCCCAGCTCGGCGTACGGCATGTGGTGAAATTCTACGAGCGCTGCGACGAGGTTTGGGCGGTCAGCAAAAACTCCGCCGACACGCTCAGAGAATACGGATACCGGAAAGAAATCCATATCATGCCGAACGGCACGGACCTGACTGAACCGCTGCCGGAAGACATGAAGAACGCGCGTGAGAAATTCGGCCTCGATACGGAGGATCCGATATTGCTGTACGTCGGCCAGATGGATTATAAGAAAAACATCGGCAATATCCTCAAGGCGTCGGAAATACTAAGCAGAGAGGGCCTTGCGTTCAGGCTGGTATTGGCGGGACAGGGGCCCGACAGGGAAAAAATTGAAGATGACGCAAGCAAAATGGGAATAAGCGATATTGCCTGTTTTACCGGGCATATATATGACAACTGCCTGCTCAACGGTTTGTACCAATGCGCGGATTTGCTGGTCTTTCCGTCCGTATATGACAACGCGCCCTTAGTGGTCAAGGAAGCGGCTGTAATGCTGACTCCCTCAGTCGTAACCGAAGGCAGTTCAACGGCAGAGGTTATAACGGATAAGGTAAACGGCTTTGTTGCCAAAAACACGCCGGAAAGCATCGCGGATACGATTGCCGCGGCGCTCCGGGATAAAGAGAGGATCATAAGAGCCGGAAAGGAAGCGAGAGCAACCATTCCGGTCAGCTGGGATCTGGTCATAGACCAGGTTCTCGTGAGATATCAGGAACTGATTAAACTGGTAGCCAAAAACAATAAAGATGGGTCTGATCAAAATCGATAAGAATCAACAGGTAACCCGCACACCGGAAAAAGCGGTGCTCGTCGGGCTGTCGGCCGAAAGCATGGATCTTTCAGAACGCTCCACCGAAGTTACAATGGAGGAGCTTGAGGCGTTACTAAACACCGCGGGAGGCGTATCCTGTGCTTTGGTTCTGCAAAACCGCGATGCTCCGGAACCCCGAACATTCATAGGGAGCGGCAAGGTAAAGGAAATCCGTGACGTCATCAAAGCAAATAACTGCGATCTTGCGGTATTCGACAACGAACTCTCGCCGTCTCAGATGCGGGCTTTATCCGAAGAGCTTGGTGTCAGGGTTCTCGACAGAAGCGGATTAATCTTGGATATATTCGCCGGACGCGCAAAGAGCGCGGAGGGCCGGCTTCAAGTTGAGCTCGCCCAGTACAAATACTTGCTGCCGCGGCTTGTGGGTATGTGGGCGCATCTTGAACGGCAGGCCGCTTCGGGCACCGGCAGTCCCATTGGTACAAGAGGTCCCGGTGAAACACAGCTGGAAAGCGACAGAAGGCATATACGAAGGAAAATCAGCAAGTTGGAAGAAGAATTGGCCGGTGTTCGCCGTGTCAGAGGCACGCAAAGGCGGCTGAGACAGAAAAACGGTGTCAAAACAGTGGCCTTGGTGGGCTATACAAACGCAGGTAAATCAACGCTGCTAAACGCACTCACAGATTCGCAGATTCATACCGGTAACCGTCTCTTCGATACGCTGGATACTACGACCAGGCGTCTTACGCTTGATGATGCGACGGAGGTTTTACTTTCCGACACGGTCGGCTTTATCCGGAAACTGCCGCATCATCTCATTGAGGCGTTCAAAGCGACACTGGAAGAACTCGGTTATGCCGATATGCTGGTGCATGTAATAGACGCGTCCAACCCCGATTGGGCGGAGCAGGCGGTTGTTGTTGAAAAACTGATTGCGGAGCTTGGGGCTTCGGGCACACCCTGCCTGGATGTATTCAATAAATGCGATCTGGCGCCGGGCCTTCCGCCGCGAAGGGAGAATGCTGTTTTTGTTTCGGCAAAAACCGGAGAAGGGCTCGATAAGCTCAAAGAGGCGATTTTACGCGTTGTGAGCATGGGTGCAAAGCGGCTGAAGCTAAGGCTGCCATATGAAAAAGGAAATTTGCTTGAGATTATTCACAAGGAATGCAAGGTGCTTACTACCGAGTATTTGGAAACGGGGGTAGAGATCACGGCTGTCTGCCCTGCAGAAGCATTTGGCAGATACAGAGAATATGTGATAGATTGAAATGACGAATTATTTTACACCGGCCGGATACGGAGAAGCTGAACACATTGAAAAAAAGTCCCGCTTCATCGCTCGGATTTGGCCGGTAAAAGGCGAAGACGAGGCGCTCGATAAAATCAGGCAGATGCGTGAAAAGCATTGGGACGCATCGCATAATGTATACGCTTATATCCTCAGAGAAAATTCGATTATGCGATATTCCGATGACGGTGAGCCGCAGGGCACATCGGGACTGCCTGTGCTTAATGTGTTCAAAAGCGCCGGGGTATATGATGCTTGCTGTGTTGTAACCCGTTATTTCGGCGGTATCCTGCTCGGAACGGGCGGTCTTGCACGCGCTTATTCCAAGTCGGCTTCTCTCGCACTTGATGCGGCCGGGATTGGCACGGTAAGAAAGTGGCTGAAAATTGAAATTGAATGCGCCTATCACTTGTATGAGCGCATACGCAATGAATTGAGTCTGAAAGGGGCGGCGGTATCCGATACGCAGTTTGGCGCGCAGGTTGTCATAAAAGCCCTTTTACCGGAAGACGGCAGCGACGGCATTGAGGCTCGATTACAGGAACTCAGTTCAGGGACCGTTTCGATAAACATCCTTGGCGAAGACTTTCTTTTTTTAAACCCGGATTAACGAAATCCCCATAAGACAGGTGACGGCTCTGTGCCTCGCATGCGAGGCACAGAGCCGTCACCTGTCTTAATGTCGCAAAACGTTCTCTCAAAAACGCGGAAAAAAAGCGCCTTATACCGGAAATAGCCCCTGTCTTATTTTCTGTTTACATTGGAAGAGATTTCAGTCAGCGCCTTTGAAGCCTCCATTGAATAACTATGGGTTTTGGAGATATCCCCGAGAGAAAGCATTCCGACGATCTTTCCATCCTGCGTAACAGGCAACCGGCGGATCTGGTCGGAAGCCATCAGGCGCGCGGCTTCACGCACATCGTCGTCCGGCGATACCGAAACGACATTCCTTGACATGATCTCGCGAATCGGGGTGTTTTCCGGATCGGTTTCCGCCGCTACGCAGCGCAAGACGATATCCCTGTCTGTAACAATCCCTTTAAGCCGGCCGTCTTCGGAGCAGACCGGAAGAGCGCCAATATTGTATCGATACAAAAGCCTTGCCGCCGAGGAAACGGTGTCGGCGGGATCCACAGTGATAACGGAACCTCTCATCAGCTCATTTACCAGCATATTTACCATCCATTCCGCGCCGCTTCGCAAGCGGCACATACCCATTTTGCATCCCTTTCAAGGGACAACAGTAAGTTGAAATTCACGCCTTTGTGTGCGATGGTGATATCGCAAATCGGCGCTTGTTATAGTTATTCTCGTCTTAAGCAGCATTTTTTATTCAGAGCTAAGCCGGTGAGTTAATGTGCACTCGCCCCCGGCGGCGCATTCTTTTTTGGTAATATGCAAGCTTCCGAAAACAGGTAAACCCAATTTCAAGCGTGCAGTGCCCGTTAAGACCCGATACGGGTTCTATAAGTAAGATGCAGGAGAACAATATTAAGGCCATGTGGGCGCAAGAGCGCTCACATGGCCTTTAAAAAATATCATATACTGGTCAGGTTATGAATGAAATCGAAAGCTTTTTCAATTTCATTTTTATGGAACGGTCGCCTGCTTGATATTTCTCGTATTTTCGCAAAATAGCCACTTTTTATTTCGGACAAATCATACCCCTCACGGTAGCAGAGGTATAAAATAAACAAGAATATTTGCTTTTTTAACGGCGTAAAAGAGGGGGCTGAGGTCGCCACCAGTGCCAGCAGTGACCCAAACTCATGTTCTTTGCTGCCCTCCGGAAAAACCGCATCAAAACCGGAACCGGCGCAGGTATAAGCCGGCGTATAGACGAAGTTTTTCAGATCGATATTACCTGTTATTTTGCCGGAAGCCGTATAAAACGAAAACAGCCATCGGCATAAAGCCTTAAACGCCGGTGCAATATGTGCGCGGGAAAACCGGTCGCCTTCCCATTTGTCAATCAGCTGCTCATAGCTATACCCATCAATAAATGTATAAAGGAGCGTTGAACCGCTGATATAAACAGGCCGGGGGGCATGCAGTTTGTATTTTAAAAGCAAAACAAGGTTGTGCATTTCCTGTTTCGCGGTTTCGGGTAAAACCGCCTCCCTGCGAAGGCACAGCTCGCCGTAAGCGAATATAATGTCAGCTGAAACAAAGGCATCGCTTGTCGGTACAATGGACTTGCCGGGTAAAGTCAACAGCTTTTCATATTGAATCATGTTATAAGCCCACCGGGTTCACGGAATTCTGCACTTTTGTCGGCTCAGAGAGGCGGAAGATCCATCGCACGAACAGAGTAATCGGGTAAAAACGGCGCGCGCGGGTTTTCTCTGCGAAACCGCTTCGCTATGCGCTCCATGACCATGTTTGCGCTTTCATATGTATTTGAGGGCAATAGGATAATAAATTGAGAAATGCTGTATTTTGCATAGGCGTCGCCTTTTCGAAGTGAAAGGCTGATGCCGTCCTGCAGCTTGTCCATATAATAATTCAGTGTTTTTAGCGAGGGGTCCATGCCTGTTTTCACTTCCAGGGAAATATGACCCAGATGGGCCGGTTCTCCGTCTCGCGAAGATAAACGAGCTTCAAGCCGATAGATGTCCTTGAATGTCTCATACTCGCAGAAGAACGCGCCCGAAGGACTGCATTGTTCGCTCAGATCCTCTTGAATAATCGACAAATCCGTTTCGGCGTTCTTGACGGAGGAAACAATTTCTCTATACAGTTTTTTGATATCGTTGGAGGGAGATATACCATATTGCCTGTAGAAAAGCCTGGACATACGATTATATTCTCTCATGGCGTCCTGACTGCATCCAAGTTCAACCAAACCGTGAATAATACAGGAATAGGGGTATTCGTCATAAGGATCAATCGTGACGGCATGTCTGCATATATTGATGATCCTTTCATAATCCTGCTGCTCTTCAAGGAGTTCAACGGCACGATGCAACGCATTAAAAAACATGGTATGGTATTTTGTGCTGAGGGGTGCCGCCCATTTTTCGTGCTTAAGTTTTGGCAGATAGTCTCCCTTGTATATTGCGATGGCGTCCAGCAAGGCAGAAAGGTGTTCGTCCTCAGAGGCATCCGGTTCAAATCCTTCATTATACAGATTTTCATATTCCACAAAATCGATCATGAAAGACATTTCGGTATTCCACTTATAGGCGCCCCGGACATTTACAATTATCCTTCGACTGTCCATAAAGTTTAGGGTGCTCAAAGAATTTCTTACTCTGTGAATCAGCGTTTTTAAAGCGTTTTCGGGATTTACGCTTTCGCCTTCGGGATACAAAATGTCGATGAACTCCTTGTGGGTTATCTCTCTGTTGCGGTGCAGAATCAGGTACTGCAGCGTGGTCCAAAACTTTCGAGATCCGATTGTTTCGTCGCTGATAAATCTGCCGTTAAAGCGCAACGAGCAATTTCCAAGTGTGTTGATCACAAGGTTGTCTGCAAATTCCACAGGAAATCCTCCTTTAGACTATTGACCAACATTATGCCATATTGTTCAAGAAAAATCTAGTTTATTTGCATGAATTTACATATTATAAAAATTACATATTGAAATAAAAAGAGAAATATTATATAATACATGTAACATATGGCGAAATAACACGATATATAGAATAGATAGATAAAACTTAAGCTGACAGCGGAGGTGATCATCATAAAGCTTTTATTTCGAATAATCGGGCCGATTCTGGCATTTGCGGTATTGGCCGGTACGATAAACGGCAGTGCGGTTATAGCAACAGACATAAAACCAATGGAAATTTCGCGGCTTGCATCTGTCGGTGAAACGAAACCGGAACCGTTAAATAACGCATCTGCAGCGGACGCTTTTTTGGGGCCTGTGGCATCCGGCACCAGTGTGAAAAATAACGGAAAAGTGCTCTTTGATGTGTCTAATACAGATGACGGGTATGTCATGGTCAGATATCTGGAAAAGAACACATCAACTAAGCTGAAGGTTATTATTACAGGACCCAGCCGGGTAAAATATACATATAACCTGAGAAACGACGGTGAATATGATGTTTTTCCGCTGTCTGACGGGAATGGCGAATATACAATCGGAGCGTACAAGAATATTACCGGCACCAGGTACTCGACACTGATGACCTGCAAATTGAATGTTGAGCTGACTGACGAGTTCGCTCCTTTCATCAGGCCAAATCAATATGTGAACTTTACAGAAGACAGCACCGTTGCGAAACTAGCCCTGGAGCTGACTGAAAAAAAGTCCGAAACGCTTGAAAAGGTCGGGGCGATTTACGCCTATGTCGTCGAAAATTTTGTTTATGATTACGAATTGGCCCGAACCGTGAAGAGCGGATATATACCCGATGTTGATAAGGTGCTTGAAAGGGAAAAGGGGATTTGTTTTGATTACGCGGCGGTGATGACCGCTATGCTGAGAAGCCGGAGGATACCTTGTAAGCTGGTCGTCGGATACGCAGGGAATAATTATCACGCATGGATTAACGTTTACAGTGAAGACAGCGGATGGATGGACGGAGTCATTTTCTTTGACGGGGAAAACTGGAGACTGATGGATCCGACATTTGCCTCAGGAGGCGCCTCGGAAGACTACATTGATTCAAAGATAGTCTACAACGAAAAGTATCTATACTAGCCGGATGAGATAGCCGCTTCCGCACATTTCAAAAGCTCGGCTTGAATTCGTTATATGAGCATGCTACAATACCATTGATATTGTGGCATGTTTTGTATTTTTATGTAAAATTACAGGTGAAACTGCGCAGAATGGAGGTGCCGGGATTGCGAAATGCGACCGATCAATACCTTTCGGCGTTTTGCGGTGAGCTTTCGTTGATTATTAAAGCCGGAATAACCGTTTACGACGGTTTATTGATGCTTCGTGATGACGAAACCGACAAGCAATCCCAAGAAGTTTTGGGCAGGCTGGCGGAAGCGATAGCGGAAGGGCGGCCTTTCTCGGCCGCTTTGCATGAAGCGCGAATATTTCCGGACTATCTGCTTGATATGATATTACTTGCCGAAAAAACCGGCAGACTTGAAGATACGCTCATAGCGCTGTCTATTCATTATGCCCGGCAGGACAGGCTGAAAAAGAGTATAAGAGCAGCGGTTTTTTATCCGGCGCTTCTTCTTGTTATTATGCTGATTGTGATCGGAGTATTGGTTATCAGGGTGCTCCCGATTTTCGGCGATACCTATAACCAGATGGGCGTACAAATGTTACCCTTTGCGCGCGGGTTAATGAATTTCGGGCAGACCTTATCCGATGCGTCGGGTATAATCGGCATCGTCTTATCGGTCCTTGTCGTTTTTATCGGATTAATTGTGCTTATCCCGAGTGTGAGGGTGGCCGTTTACGGTTTCCTCAAACAAAACTTTGGCGGGAGGGGCGTTTTCGAGTCAATCCGCTGCGCACGTTTTGCTTCGGCGATGTCAATGGCGAAAAGCAGCGGCATGAATACGGAAGAAGCAATGGAATTGGCGGAATTATTTTATCGCGGTACAAAAGCAACGGATCGGAAACTAAGAAAATGCACAGCGCTTCTTCGCGAAGGAAAAAAGATCTCTGAAGCATTCGGGGAAGCCGGTATATTCGAGGGAAGAGAAATCCGTGCGTTAGCCATAGGCGATAAGACCGGGAATCTACCTTTCGTTTTGGGCGATGTTGCCGATCGTTGTGAAGAAACCGCCGAAAACGAACTGGATTCACTGGTCGGAAGAATTGAACCCTCGCTTGTTATCATTACATCCGTGCTTGTCGGGCTTATTTTGCTGTCCGTCATGCTGCCGCTGGCGGGCATCATGTCGTCTTTGGGCGCGTAAATAATGGTTTAACCGGATTAAATGATCAAAACAGCGGTTGAGGGTCGGAAACGTACATGAAAAGAAAAGCAGGCAAGAGAGGGTTATCCGGAATATTGTCCATGCTTGCCGGGACGGCCGTTTTCATTGCCGTGCTGCTTGTTTTGCTGCAGGGTTTTTTGTCGACAGAGAATAATGCGGAGGAAGAAGGCAGAAAAATCGCCGAGGACAGCATCAGGCATGCAGCGGCGGCCTGCTATGCGCTTGAGGGCGCTTACCCGGAAAGTTTCACATACATTCAGGATTATTATGGCGTATATGTGGATGAACAGAAGTATAAGGTCTTTTATGAGATTTTTGCTTCCAATATTATGCCTGATATCACCGTAATAAAGCGGAGCGGTTGAGCGATACCTGGCTTGCCGCCATACTGTGGGAACAGGAGGGATTGATTACGATGAAACGAAAATTTGAGACTGATATCCTGTTTCTGCTGTTTGCCGTTCTTATTTTTCTGAGCTCGGTTTTTCTGGTTCTCACATATGGTACCGGAGCGTATGGCGCAGTTAAAAAACTAAGTGCGGAAAATGCGAATGATAAGCTCATCTTGTCCCTCGTTTCAACAAAAATAAGGCAGGCTGATGAAAAAGACGCGCTATCGGTTATATCCTTCGGCGGGCAAAATGCAATATGCATCAAAGAAGAATATGATGGGTTTTTTTATCAAACGCTCATCTACGAATACGGTGGATATGTAAGAGAGCTGTTTTTTGAATCGTCGCAGTCGGAAACACCCGAAGAAGCGGGATTTTTACCGGCGGACGGACAGGAACTGTTCAGCAGCGGAACGCTTAACTTGAAATTGGTCTCACCGAAGCTTCTTCTTATAGAGCTTCAGGAAAATAACACCATCAGGCGTCTTTATGCCGGACAAAAAAGTGAGGGACAGTGGTCGGATGGTTAGACGAAAAAGCAGGTCCGGTCGGTGGCTTTTGCTTGCCGTCTTATTGCTTGCCTGTCTGTTTTTTGCGCTCGCTTCGGCAATATGCGTCAGGATATTCGCAGACTCGCGCAAGACGGTAGATGACAGTGTGAATTTGAGCTATGCCATTACGGCTGCGATCAGCGGCGTTGAGGTATTTAAAGCGGCGGGGGGCGACAGAGAGCAGACAGCCGATACTCTGGGTGCGCGTCTGTGCGAAAGCGGCATCCGATTATTTTATGATGACCGGTGGCAGCGTACCGGGGAGTCGGACCGAAGATATACGATGGAAATCCTCTGGCAAAATACAGACGGCGCGCTGGTTTACGCGCGTGTGATCGTCTCCGGAGAATCGGACGGTGTTTTGTTTGCGCTGAACACCGCTGTGCTGAGGGATCGGTGAACCAAATGCGAAAAGCGGAGGTCTCTATGAAAAAGGAAGGTTTCGCAGCCGGTGCCGGTGCCGTATCGCTGGTATTAATCTTTTCTGTTTTATGCCTGTCTGTTCTGGCTGTTTTAACGCTGTCCACGGCCAATTCCGAACGCAAGACGACAGAGAAGATCGCACAGGCGACGACGGCGTATTATAACGCCGACGTAAGAGCGACAGAAATCATGGCTTCGCTTATGACTTCATATGCAAAGGACGGCAGTATTCCGGATAATGTCGGTGATATTTCAATCGATGTTCAGCGAGAAGGCGGCAGAACAAGCGCAAGCTACGGCTGTATGCAAAGCGATACACATACACTTTTCATACAGCTTGTTTTCGAAGGAGCCGGGATGGAAATCCTTTCATGGAAGACGGTTATGACGGCGGATTGGTCTGTCGAGACCGAACTGGATATCTGGCAGCCTGACCCGGGAGAAGACTGAAGAGTCATTATTCCGGATAATGCGCGTATGATCAAATAGGGGAGACGGAAGAAATCGAATGGCCGCCAAATATGACGGCGGCCATTTCCAAGCGCGATACTTGTATCGCAGACGCGACGCTTGCATCACAGACGCGATTCTTGAATCGCATTTAGGCCATCGATTTTTCCTGATTACTTGTGCCGCCGCTTCGCGGCAGAATGGAGATTTATATGGAAGCGGATATGGTAAGTTACCTTCGGATAGCAGTGGAAAAGGGCGCTTCCGACATATTCATCATTTCGGGGCTTCAAGTTTCATTGAAGTGCAATGGAGAGATCATCAGCGCGGGCGATGAGCTGGTTATGCCTCAGCGGAGCAAACAGCTCGTGACATCGCTGTATGAGATGGCCTCGCGTGATATGGCGGAATACCTGAAAACGGGCGACGACGATTTTTCGGTTTCGGTCAAAGGGCTTTCACGGTTTCGGGTAAGCACATATATGCAGCGTGGCTCGATGGCCGCCGTCATTCGTGTGGTTAAATTCGAAATTCCGGATTACCAGGCGCTTGAGATACCGGATGAGATTATGGATTTAACAAATATCACAAAGGGCATGATTCTTGTTACAGGCCCTGCGGGCGGCGGTAAGTCGACAACACTTGCGTTAATGACAAATGCGATTAACCAATCAAGAAATGCACATATCATAACGATAGAGGACCCGATTGAATACCTGCATAAAAACATTAAGAGCGTTGTGAGCCAGCGTGAGATCGAAATTGATACGGCAAGTTATGTTACCGCACTCAGGGCCTGTCTTCGGCAGGCACCGGATGTCATCGTAGTCGGCGAAATGCGTGATCTGGAAACAATCAGAATCGCAATGACCGCTGCCGAGACCGGCCATCTTGTGATATCAACGCTGCATACGGTCGGCGCCGTGAACACGATCGACAGAATCATCGATGTATTTCCGCCCGGTCAGCAACAGCAAATTCGGGTTCAACTGGCTATGGTACTGCGTTCCGTTGTCTCTCAGCAGCTTGTGCCAAGAGAATCGGGCGGACTCATTCCGGCATTTGAAATCATGCGTTTAAATAATGCGATCCGCAACATGATCAGGGAATCAAAAATTCACCAGATCGATTCGGTGATACAGTCTGCGTCCTCCGAGGGTATGGTGTCAATGGATGCCTATTTGCTGAGCCTATATAAAGCAGGTGAGATCAGCCGCGAGAATGCTGTGAAATACGCTGCGAATGCCGAACGTATACAGCGCAGGCTCGATATTGTCAGTGAGATGTAAGATAATGAGAATGGGAAGAAGAATACGGATTGTATTGATTTGCGTCTTTGGCCTGGCAGCGCTGTACGGCATCATTCGTCTGGCGCTCATTTATGCGGGCTATCATAAGGCCGAAAAACTCTACGATACGCTCAGAGACGAAGTCGTTTATGCGGCAGTTCCCTTACCGCCCGATACAACGCTTATACCGGATGTCAGCGAACCCGGAAGCACGGAAATACCAAACGTTCCGGTTCCGTCACCCGAAGTGATGCTGAGGATAGATTTTGAAAAGCTAAGGCAGATCAATGCGCAGAGCGTTGCCTGGATATGGATCCCCGGCACAAAAATCGATTATCCGCTGATGCACGGAGAAGATAACGAAAAATATCTGCGCCACGCTTATGACGGATCGTACAGCTCGGGAGGCAGTATTTTTCTGGACTGGCAAAACGCCGGCGATCTGACCGACAGGCACTGCATTATCTACGGCCACAACATGAAAGACGATTCAATGTTCGGCCAGCTTTCCAAATACGGCAATCAGGATTTTTGCGATACACATTCATACATTTATCTTTTTACGGATACCGTTATTCGTAAATACCGGATATTCTCCGTCTACATCACAACGGCCGATTACGACAGTTACCGTCTTTTTTTCGAAGACGATGAAGACTATAATAGTTATGTAAACCAGCTTGCGTCCTATTCATGGTATGAAACCCAGGCCTCTCCCGGGACGGGTGCTCAGATCATAACACTATCGACCTGCGTGAGTGACAAAAGCAAAAGAAGGGTCATTCATGCCGTTTTGGTTGAGGAACTGCCGGCAGAGAAAGACAACAATACCGCATAGTTGTGTCAAGGAAGAGGTGAGACGATGTTATCGGGACATTTGCTCTGCAAGCTCCATGCAAGGTCTGAAAAACAGGCAGCGCACTTTGCATGGAGAAATGACTGAAAGCGCGTTTGTGCCGTAATCGCCAAGCGCATTGCTTTTCATCGGGGCAGTGTTTAGCTTGATGACCGGCTTATCGGCGCTGCTTGTCGTTTAGACTTTGCATCCTTAAAAAACATATTTTAAGGGGCGGGTTTAAATGAAAAATATCCTTAAACCATACAAAAGCGGCTTTACTTTTTCGTATACCTCAGGCGCGTTTGCCACGATCACATTGCTGCAAACGAAGCCGGAGATTATTAAAACGGTTTATGTACATTCTGATTTCAAAGATATCCGGTTGGTTGCTATGCTATGCGAAAAGGCCGGTGTTTTAATAGAACGGGACGATTACATTTTCAAGAGAATCAATCAAAAGGAAAATACCTATGTCTTGGGCGTATTTGATAAATATGCGTCTTTATTATCTCCGTTGAAGCCGCATGTTGTGCTGGTCAATCCCGGCGACATGGGCAACCTCGGCACGATTGTCAGAACACTGGCGGCCGTCAATCTGCCCGACCTTGCTGTCATAACGCCCGGAGCTGATTTATGGCATCCGAAAACAATCAGGGCATCGATGGGTTCGTTGTTTCGCATCCGCTTCGAAATGTTCGATTCATTTGACGAATACCGGGAGAAATTTGCCGGGCATCGGATTTATCCGTTTATGCTCGACGGGGAGTTGGAGCTGAATACCGACAGCTGCCCGAGGGCAGAGCAGTTTAGTCTTGTTTTCGGAAACGAAGCCACAGGTCTTAAAGAGAAGTTCAAACAGTACGGAACAAGCATTAAGCTCAAGCAGACACAAATGGTTGATTCCCTGAATGTTGCTATCGCGGTGGGTATCGGTGCATATGTATTTTCAAGCGCAAACGGACTGTTGAAATGACGGAGCATCCTTTGCTCTACACTGCAGAAAGGCAGAACACGCCGGAAGTTTTCGGCGGCGTGTTCTGCTTTTAATCCCGGTTGATTGATTATGAATAAGCTTGAATGCGGGTGAAGGGTTGTCATGCCGGCAGCGCTCGGTTATAGTATGGGCAGTGGATGCGATTTTTCCGCACCGGCATCTTTGCCGGGATAAAAGGTTAGGCCTTATCTTTAATGGAGTTGATGAAATTGGTTAAGGTGAGAGAGCTATTTGATTTACAGCATACGGCAGCGGCAGCGCTGTTTGAATCGGTTAAATATCCCTGGGATGTACTGCCCTTAATAAAGGATTTTATCAAATCACTGGGGTCGGAGCTTCAAGATAGCGAATATGACCATCCGGCCGAGTATGTCTGGATCGCAAAAACCGCGGAAATCGCGGATTCGGTAAGCATCTCGGGTCCTTGTATTGTATTTGGCGGAGCGCAGCTGCGCCACTGTGCGTTTATACGCGGCAATGTGATTATCGGCGAGGACTGTGTTGTGGGGAATTCCTCAGAGCTGAAAAATGTCATTTTGTTCGATCATGTGCAGGTCCCGCATTTTAACTATGTGGGTGACTCGGTCCTTGGATATAAGGCACATTTGGGTGCAGGCGCCATCACATCCAATGTCAAAAGCGACAGGACGAATATTGTAGTGAAAGACGGCGGCAGGGAAATCGAGACCGGGCTGGAAAAGTTCGGCGCCATGCTTGGTGATCGCGTGGAGATAGGCTGCAACAGTGTCTTGAATCCCGGTACGGTGGTGGGGCGCAATACCATAGTTTATCCGCTGTGCAGCGTCCGCGGCGTGGTCCCTGCAGATTGTATCTACAAGTCTCCGGGTAATATTGTCTGTAAAAACTAAAAGGTTCAGGCTTTTGTCGGCTGAAGTCTGCGCGAACGGAAGATAACTTCCTGCAATCCCAGCTTCGCAATCAATTCCCGGGCATAAGCATTGCCGGCGGCAAGATCATCCGCGCTGTGCGCATCGGAACCGACGGTAACATATTTTCCGCCTAGGTCTTTTATATAGTGTAAGAAGATCCAAATCGGGCAGTGCCTGATCCAGCCCCCTTCGAAGACTTGAGGTGTTGATTTCCGGGCAGATATCATGCAAAATCATGTTCCGGAAAATTTCGCTGACCTTATCTTCGGCATAGACCAGATTGTGATAGTACCTTTTCGGAAAATCCAGGTGTCCTACGCAGTCAAACCCGCCGAATGAGACCATCTTTAAAACCTCGTCCCAGTAATAGGCAAAGCAGGTCTCGCAGCTGACGCCGTTTTTTGCCATTTGAGAAGGGAACATGTCGTTATAGAAAAAATGAACGCTCCCTATGATGAAATCATAGGGGTATTTTTGTATTGCCGCGAATTCGTCCGGATAATAATGCGGTTCTGAAAATTCAAGGCCGCTGAGCAACATAAGCCGGTTATCATATTTAGCCTTGGTTTCCTCAAACTCCTTGAAATAAGCGTCGATATTGTAATACATAAAGCCATCGTCATTGATGTTGCTGTCCAGATGATCTGTAAAGCAGATGGTATTTATCCCAAGCTGAACAGCGTTGATGCAGTACTGTTCCATACCGGTGCCGGAATCAATGGAATATCTTGTGTGCACATGCATATCGTTGATAATCATAAATCGCCTCCTGTAAAGCCGGGCACAACCTGTTAATGTAAAGGAAAGCTGCTTTAATAAACCATAATTTCGCTTATGAAAAGGCAAACGCCAGAAACTGTTTATGCCAATGGCAAACAGTTTCTGGACGCATAGCACCGTATGATAGCGGTGGAATTATTCGAGACCCTGGGCCTTTCTTTCACGGATCGCATCTTTTCTGGACAGGTTCACCCTGCCTCGAGCATCGATTTCCATGACCTTTACCCATGTCATGTCCCCGACGTTCAGCACATCCTCGACCTTTTCAACCCGGCGGTTTTCCAGCTTGGAAATGTGGATCATACCGTCCTTACCGGGTACAAGCTCCACAAAAGCACCGATCGGAAGAATCCTGACCACTTTACCGTAGTACAGCTTGCCGACCTCGGGAACAAATACGATATTTTCAATGGTCTGCTTGGCCGTACGGCAAGCCTCAATATCCTGAGATGAAATAAATATGCTTCCATCGTCCTCGATATCTATTTTTGCGCCCGTATCGGCGACGATTTTTTGGATGACCTTTCCGCCGCTTCCGATGACCTCGCGGATCTTGTCCACATCGATTTTCATGGTCAGCATCTTGGGCGCGTAAGGAGAAAGCTCTTCTCTCGGCTTCGCTATGCAGGGAATCATGACCTCGTCAATGATCTGGTGCCGCGCATCTCTTGTTATGGTCAGAGCGTTTTTGATGATAGGAGCTGTCAATCCGTCGTTTTTCAAGTCCATCTGAATGGCCGTGATGCCCTTCTTCGTACCGGCTACCTTGAAGTCCATTTCGCCGTGAAAGTCCTCGACGCCTTGAATGTCGATGAAGGTTGTCCAGCGATCACCGTCGCTGATTAAGCCGCAGGAAATGCCGGCTACGGGAGCTGAGATAGGAACGCCCGCGTCCATCAGGGCCAGCGTAGAGCCGCAGACAGAACCTTGGGAAGTGGAGCCGTTTGATGAGAGAACCTCCGATACTAACCGGATTGTGTAAGGAAATTCCTCAATGGGCGGGATGACCGGCTCCAAAGCCTTTTCAGCCAGCGCGCCATGCCCGATTTCACGGCGGCTGGCGCTCCTGCTGCCTCTTGCTTCGCCGACGGAGAAGGAGGGGAAATTGTAATGGTGCATAAAACGTTTGGATTCGGCTTCATAAATCGTATCCAGCTTTTGCGCTGCGCTGAGTGTGTCCAGCGTAGTGACAGACAGCACCTGCGTTTGTCCCCTTGTGAACAATCCGGAGCCGTGGACCCTGGGAATGAGGCCGACCTCGGCGGACAGCGGACGAATCTCATCCATTTTGCGGCCATCGACGCGCTTACCGTCCAGCAGCCAGTGCTTGACCACATTTTTCTGCAGCCGGTACAGGCACTCTTCCATATAGGTGCCGATGTTCGGATATTTTTCAATAAAGTGCTCGGTCAGATCAAGTCGAAGCGTACCCAGCCTTTCCTCGCGTATATTCTTGTCGTCCGTGTCCATACAGTATTCGACCTTTGAAAGGCTGTAATCCAGCATTTCCCGGTACAAATCTTCGTCAAAATCGGCCTGGTCGTAGGTGAATTTGGGTTTACCGATTTCCTCTACCATCAGGTTGATCAGATCAATGACGGGCTGCACGAGCGCATGAGCCTGCATGATCCCCTCATACATGACATCCTCGGAGACTTCCTGTGCGGCTGCCTCTATCATCACGACCTTCTCCTTGGTTGATGCGATTGTGACGCTCATTTGGGACGTTTCTCTTTCGGTTGAGGTCGGGTTAAACAGGTAATTCGTTCCGTCAAAACCCACCACGACACCTGCGAGAGGTCCTGACCACGGAATATCGGATATTGCAACGGCGGCACTGGCGCCCAGCATCGCAGCAATTTCAGGGGAGCAGTCATGGTCAACCGACATGACCGTACAGGTCAAAACGACATCGTTTCTGAGGTCAGAAGGGAAAAGCGGACGCATCGGTCTATCGATAAGCCTGGAGGCAAGCGTGCCCCGTTCAGACGGTCGCCCCTCGCGTCGCAAAAATGCGCCGGGTATTCTGCCGACTGCGTAAAGCTTTTCTTCAAAATCTACGCTCAGCGGGAAATAATCAATGCCTTCCCTCGGTTTGGCTGAGGCGGTTGCGCATACAAGAACAGTTGTCTCACCGTATTTGACAAGAACGGCCGCGTTGCAAAGTTCAGCCAGTTTTCCGGTCTCAAATGTCAGCGGCCGGCCGGCAAAGTCGATCGAATACTTTTTCTCCTGAGGAAATTCTCTTTTTCTTATTAACATATATTCTCCTTTTTTGCGGAGGATAATATTTTACCAAATCGTTTAGCACTTGAAACGAGACTGCAAGGCACGGACGAAACCGACAGCGGTCCGTAAGGCAGCATCCTTTCAACTGCTAAAAGGATTCGGTATGCTCCGCTTATTTACACAATTTATCTGCTTAAAATCCGAATAGACATCTTAGGGCGGTATTAAATACCGCCCTAAAGAAAGACTACTTTCTGATTCCCAGCTTGGCAATACACGCTCTGTAGCGTTCGATGTCCTTCTTGGCCAGATAGTCAAGAAGATTGCGGCGTTTGCCGACCATTTGCAAAAGACCGCGTCTTGAATGGTTATCCTTTTTGTGGATTTTCAAATGCCCGGTCAATTGGGTAATGCGTTCCGTCAGTATGGCGATCTGGACCTCCGGAGAACCGGTATCGGTTTCGTGAACACGGTTGTCGGCAATGATGCTCGACTTTTGATCTTTTTGCAGCATGATGTTTCCTTTCTTTACTTTTTTGTTTAACCCGCAAAGCTGAGTCAAAGGTGGAAAGGTCACCACTGCAAGCGGCTATCTCCATTGACTAAGCAAAGGGGCATACTGAGTACTAATTTACCACACTTTTCTGTCAATGTAAACACATATATATAATTTCCCATTCCGAAGGCATTCATACCGGAGGGATGAGATAAAGCTGATTCCATAGTTTGCGGACGGCAGCCGCCAAGTGCGATACAAAGAAATCCTGTTCAATTTGTCAAATAATTGGTATAATAACAAAAACACCGGCATCTTTATGTCGTGACGGCATGACAAAGCACACATAAGCGCGCCAAGACATTTTGGTATTTGTCAGGCCTGAGGATGCTGAACATGGAGTGAGAACAAGGTGCCTGTACGAATACTGGCCATTGGCGACATTGTCGCAAAAAGCGGACTCTCATTTCTGAGCGATCGGCTCAGAAGCATAAAAAAGGCGTATTCGATTGATTTTACGATCGTAAACGGTGAAAACGCAGCCAATATTGGCATTACCCCAAATCAAGCGGAGGATATTTTTGCTTCGGGTGCGGATGTCATCACGCTGGGGAACCATACGTTCAACAAAAAAGAGATATGCGATTATCTCGATGATTGCCCTTACCTGTTGCGGCCGGCAAATTATGCCCCCCAGGTTCCGGGCCGGGGATGGGGTGTTTACGAAGCGGCTTTCGGCGAGGTGTGCGTAATCAACCTGATCGGACGCTGCACAATGCCTTTCGGGCCGGATAATCCTTTTTTGGCTGTCGATAGAATTCTCGCCGATACTTCCTGCCGGTTTGTTCTGGCGGACATGCACGCTGAGGCGACCAGCGAAAAGCTTGCTATGGGTTACTATCTTGACGGGCGGATATCCGCCGTCTGGGGCACACACACGCATGTTCAGACCTCCGACGGCTGCGTCCTTCCGAAGGGAACAGGTTATATCACCGATCTTGGAATGACCGGCCCGAGCTTGTCGGTTCTCGGCGTAAAGGCAGAACAATCCATTTCTATGTTTCTGGGTAATCCGCATCACCGTTATGAGGCAGCCGGCGGCGCATGTAAGATGGAATGCGCAGTCTTTACGCTGGATGAAAAGACAGGCTTATGTTTGTCGGTCGAGACCATGAGGATTACTTGAATAAGGAATGAAACAGGTATGGTAAAGCTGATCCATGCGGCGGATTTTCATCTGGACTCGCCATTTAGCGCTTTAGCGGAAGATAAAGCGGTCGAGAGACGTCGCGAACAAAGATCAATTCTTGAAAAGTTAAAAACACTGGTTATTGACAAAAACGCCGATTTGCTTGTGCTTTCCGGAGACCTTCTGGATAGCGGAAGACCGTATGCGGAAACATACGAACAGCTGATCGGTGTTTTGTCACAAGTTCAGGTCCCGGTCTTCATATCACCGGGTAATCATGACTATTACTCGGAAAGATCGCCCTACGCGTCTGTCCGGTGGCCGGATAATGTTCATATATTTAATTCCCTTCAAATCAGCGGGATATCATTACCCGAGTTAAACCTGAGGGTTTGGGGCGCGGGTTTCCTTTCGGAAACCGCACAGCCGATTTTGAGAGGTTTTACCGCGCCGGACCGATCTGTCTTGAATATCATGACGCTTCACGGCGATGTGGGAAAACCGGCAAGCCCCTATAATCCGATAACGGAAGAGGATATCGCGAAATCCGGTCTTGATTATCTCGCATTGGGTCATGTACATATGTATTCCGGACTGAAACAGGCGGGACATACCTTTTACGCGTACCCGGGTTGTCCGGAAGGACGCGGTTTCGATGAGACCGGCATTAAGGGAGCCATCTATACAGAGATCCGGGAAGACGGCTGTAAAGCTGAGTTTATACCGCTGGGCGGCCGAAGGTACGAGGTCATGCGTATCTGCCTTGACGATAAAGAAGATATCGCCGCTGCTATTTTATCGGCTGTCCCGGAGAATACGAGGAGAGATATATACAGGCTGATATTAAGCGGCAGCTGGGACGAAAGACCCGATACGCGCACGCTTACAGAGCAATTCGGGGATTTGTTTTACCAGCTTGAGATATTGGACCGGACAAATTTGCGCGTAAGCCTATGGGCGCAAGCCGGAGAGGATAGCTTGAAGGGTTTGTTTTTAAACCGGCTTAAGGAACGGTATGATTCGGCATCGAGCGACAGGGAGCGTGAAGTAGTTACGCTTGCCGCACGTTACGGTCTGGCTGCACTGACAAACAGGGATGCGGTTTTGGAGGGAGACATATGATCATCAAGCGGATGAAGGCCTCTTTCGGAAAGCTGAATAACGAAGAGCTAAGGTTGGACGGTGGCCTGAACATCATAAACCAACCAAATGAAGCGGGAAAGTCCACATGGTGCGCGTTCATCAGGATTATGCTGTACGGGCTCAATACGTCCGAAAGGGATAAAGCGGGTTTTTTGTCGGACAAAACCAAATACCGGCCCTGGGGCGCTTATCCGATGGAAGGCCTGATGGATATTGTCTGGAAGGGAAAAGAGATTACACTGATAAGAAAGAGCAAAGGCGCAAACCTGATGGGAATTTGCGAAGCCTTTTATACGGGTACAGGCGAACCTTATCCGGAGCTGTCGGTCAAAAGCCCGGGTGATAACTTAATCGGCGTACCCGAACAGGTGTTTCGGCGAAGCGCATTTATCAGCCGTCCCAATATGGCACTGGACAAAGATGCTGAGCTGGAAAAGCGCATTTCCGCACTGGTTGCCTCCGGAGATGAGGACATTTCCTTTACCGAAGCTTACGAAAAGCTTGGAAAATGGCTGAGAAAAAGAAACCGCAAGCCTTCAGGTATATTGCTCATGGCGGAGCGCGAAAGACGGGACCTGTCAGAGGCGCTTGACCGCCTGGAGCTTGAAAATGACAGAATCGCCAGGCTGCGGGCTGAGAAAGACAGGCTTTCGGCGGTCCGGGACGAGATGAAAGCGGAGCTGCGGCTGCACCGAAGAAAAGAAAGCGATGCGATCCGAAGCAGGCTTATAGAACAAAGAAAAGAAGAAGAGGCGCTGGCCGCAGAGCTAATCGCGCTTAAAGATTCCCTCAGTACGGCAGGGAGATTAGTGACAAAAGAAGATCTTGCCTTGTTACAGCGAACGGTGGATGCGTTCAAGGAATCCGAAACGCTGACGGAAAGGGCCGGAACAGAGGCGGACGAAGCATATGATGACTTGCGGCAGACAAAATGGAATTATGCGCAAAGCGGAGGGAAAAAATCAAAGTTTGCGGCATATTTGGCCTTTTTGGGCGTTTTTATGATCGCATTCAATATGATCTCGACGGTAACCTATCTTTGGGTAATCGGCGCAGGCTTAATATTGGCGGCAATTTTGGTCATGGTCTTTGAACTCAAAAGAACCGGAAAAACCGCCGCTGAGCGGAATGCTGAATTGAAGACGCTGGAATCGGAGTACAACGAAGCGCAGGAACGGTTCAGGTCGCTCGACAGTGTCAACAGGGAATTAAAGCGCAAGGTAAAGGCATATTTATCAAGACTGGATCCTCATGCGGAACCGGATAACGCCTATTTCGTCATCAGAAACGCCGAGGCCGGGCTCATAAGGCTGGAGCAGCTAAAGCTCAGATACACGGCTGCGAAAAAAAACGCAGACGAGCTGGAGAAGATTCATCCGGATGACGAAACGGAAAACATAAGTGGCGATGTTCGATTTACAAAGGAAGAAGCGGAATCCCAACTGCTCATTATAGAGCGTAATCTGGAGGAAATTTCGCAGAAGCTCGCGATGGCCATGGGCGAAATCAGGCATCTGGGCGATCCTTTGGTTCTGAGCTCCGAAGTGGCCAGGCTGGACAATGTCATTGAACGGATTACGCTGGAATGCGAAGCGCTCGAGCTGGCAAGTCAGTTGCTTTTTGATGCAAATGCGCAATTGCACAACAGGTTTTCTCCTCTTGTCGGAAAACGAGCGGGTATGTTTATGCGGGTTTTGACAGACGACCGCTATACCGGAGTCGTATTCGACAAAGAAATGAATTTTAAAGCACAGGAAAAGGCTGAACTCATCCACCGGGAAATCGGCTATTTGAGCGACGGCACGACCGACCAGTTATATCTGGCAGCTCGGCTTGCCGTGTCCATGCTGGTCTTGCCTGACGACGATGAGCTGTGTCCGATCATACTTGACGATGCGCTGGCCAATTTCGACGATAAAAGGGCTAAGCGCGCTCTTGAACTGCTGCAAGAGCTGGCGGAAAAAAGGCAGATTTTATTTTTTACCTGTCGCGAAAGGGAGACATACACCATAACGTAACTGCGTATATGAAAATGAAAATACGGATAAGTCCCGCAGCCGGAAGAACAGCTGCGGGACTTTTGGGATAAATAACATAATATGAGGATGGCTGGTGTTTAGGTAATAAACGACATCGACAGCCGGTAGATGAACCGCTAATTAAAATATGTGTCTGCCAGGAGCTTAAGGGCTTTGACGGCACCTTCAATACCTGTTTTACTTGTACTCAGGCAGATATCGTAGTTGGAAATGTCCTTCCAGGGCGTTCCGGTGTAGAATTTGTGGTAATTTGCCCTGCCCTTGTCAATCTTGTTCAGATTAGCATCCGCCTTTGCGGGATCGTATCCGTATTCGTTGACAATGCGCTTTAGTCTGTCATCTTTGTCACCGTACAGAAAGACCCGCAAAAGCTTCGGATGCTCATGCAATACATAATCGGCGCATCTTCCGACGATAACGCTGTTTCCCGTCTTTGCTATTTCCCGTATGACTTCAGACTGTGCGATAAATGCCTTATCATTGACAGGCATCGTATACTGCAGGTTGATTCCCGACGTGATGTAAGCCGAGGTGGACAGATTAAACAAAAAAGAATTGTTGGTTTTCTCCTCATTTCGTTCAATAAACTCCGGACTTAGTCCGCTCTTTTCCGCAGCCATTTGAATAATTGCCCTGTCGTAGTAATGAAAGCCAAGAATGTCAGCTAAATTTTTACCAATCTGTCTGGCACCGGTTCCGAATTCGCGGCTGATGGTTATTATCGAATAGGCCATTTTGGCACCTCCTATGCAGATCTTTCTTCATTACTATTATACAGGCTGATTTACGATAATGCCAGAGAAAAAATAGTTCTCAGGCGAGGATTATTGATTGAAATAAACGCTGCCCCCGATAAACTCACGCAACAACGAATCGCTTGGAATGAGGTCGGCCGGGATATCAATAAAACGCTCAAGCGCTTCCAGAATCTCTGATATCTCCTGCCGCTGTTTATGATCGGCCGGGAGGCTTAAAAACAGGGGAGCCGCGTATTGCTTCATGACCGATACTTCATAGAGCAGCGCGGAATTGATCGATATATCCGCACGATCCTTGAAGGGGTCGATATACAGCCTTTCCCCCCTGAGCACATTATCCCAGATATCAATCGTATACGCGGCGCTGGCGCCGCGGTAACGCTCATCGCGAACGACTCTGCGCATCAGTCTGAGCCATGTTCCGGGAAAGCAGTCGTCACTATCGCTGTCATATAACTCGGCGTTGGCGCTGATATAAATTTTCTCCGCCTCCGGATGCGGCGCGGTAATTTCATCGTTCAAGGCATGAATACCCTCAAAGATGGCGATTTCATTTTCCTTTAACTTAAGTTTTTTCACGATGTTCGCGCTTCGCTTTTGGCGCGAGAAAAGAAAACGCGGAATGTGTATTTCCTTTCCCTCGTTCAAGTGATCAAAATGCTCATTTAAAAGATCCATATCAACGCAGTGGGGTGACTCATAATCCAGCTCGCCCTCGGGTGTCCGCGGAGATGTTCTCAGATCGACGGTCTTAAAATAATCGTCGATTGATACGGTGTGAGAGATGATCCCCCTTTCCTCCAGTTTCTGCTCCAGCTTGAAAGCCGTAGAGGTTTTTCCGGATCCGGAAGGACCTGAAAGAAGAACGATGGGGCTTTTTGAAAGGTTGGCGGCGATAGCGGCAGCCGCTTTTTCAACGTGCGAATCATACTCGCTTTCGCATTTTGCGATGAATGCTTTCGGATCGTGCCTGAGATTTCTATTCAAGTCTTCAATGTTGTAACGCATATCAATTGTTTTCCTTTTCAAATACGGCGATATCTTTTTTTTTCGCCGTTATATTTTTTATATCTTCAATATATTCCATTGGGTATTTTTTGTTGAATATCCGCTCAATTCTACCCGAAGCCTGATTTACAAGCTTGGTCACACCGCCTGCGCCCAGTGATATTATACTGTGCAGTTCCTCCATTATGCAAATGTTATACAGGCAGTCCGTCCCGGCTTTGCTCCATCCGGTATTTTCATAGCCGCCTGCCGTGAACTTTTGCCGGTAGAGATAGTATGGATTCCACTTGTTCGCCCTCAATTTAAAAAGCGCCGTATCGAGCATCTGCCCGACTTCCTCGCCGCCGGGCACGGGAACACGGCTCTCGTTCAGTCTTGATCCGCGCTTGACGGAGAGCGTATGAACCGTGATGTTCTCTGGAGACAGGCTAATTACCTTGTCAAGGCTCATTTTGAATCCGTCGAAGGTATCCAATGGCAGACCGGCAATGAGATCCATGTTGATGACATTGAAACCCGTCTCACGCGCAAGAAAATAACTGTTTATGATATCTTCGCCGGTGTGCCGCCTGCCGATGGCAGCCAGCACGTTATTGTCCATACTTTGCGGGTTTATGCTGATGCGGTTCACGCCGAATACTTTGCATGTTTCAAGCTTTTGAGGGTCGATCGTATCCGGCCGGCCGGCCTCAACGGAAAACTCCGACAAACGTGAAAGGTCGATACAATGCGCCGTTTTTTCAAAAAGCCGACCTAGCTGTAAAGCGGTCAGAGTAGTCGGGGTGCCGCCGCCGATGTAAAGCGATACGACACGCATTTGAAGATCCTTCAGAATCCTGCCCGTCTCCTCGATTTCATAAAAAAGAGCATCGAGATAAGGGTCTATAAGCTTCATTGATTTATCGGTCGCTTGGCTGACAAACGAGCAGTAAGCGCATCGAGTCGGGCAAAAGGGGATTGCGATATACATAGAAACGTCCCTGGGTTTCAGCATGTTCTTCACACGCAGCGCAGCGCCTGACGCGTCGGCGCATAATTTGCTCCTGGCCGGGTCTACGAAGTATTCCTGCTGCAGATATAGAGCCGCATCATCTAAATCGGCGGAAGTATTCTCAATATAACCGGTCGATAGCTTTGCCGGTCTGATCCCCGTAAGGGCACCCCAGGGCGGGGGCTTTTCCACAATGTGCATTGCTGCCGAATAAAAGGAAAGCTTTATGGTTTTCTGAAGTATGCGGTCCCGCAAAAGCCTGTTTGCGGGTAAAGGATCGGGCAATACCTGCGCCGCGGATCCCGCTCTGCCCATGTAAATAATATCGGTATAACATACGGCTTCTCCGTTTTCAATAACAAGAGAAGACCGAACATAGTTATCGGATATGGCTGTGTCCGTATATAAGGGTCTCTCATCGGGGAATACAGACAGCATGATCTGTTCGACGGCGTATTTGTATGAATGACCGATTAATTGGATGTTCATTCAGCCTTCGACCGCATATTTCATATAGATATTGAACCGGCGCTCCCTATCCAGCGTTGTTTCATCAGCATGGCCGGGGTAGACCTCATAATCGCCTTGCAGGAAATAAAGTCGTTTCAGGGAGGCCAACAGCGTTTCCGTGTTTCCGCCAAGATCGGTTCGGCCGCAGGAATCCTTGAAAAGCGTGTCACCGGTAAACAGCACATTTTCGCACTTCAGTGTTACAGAGCCTTCCGAGTGGCCGGGCGTTTCCATGACCGCAAATTCGAGCGAACCCATTACAATAATGTCGCCTTCTTTATAGTGCGCCGCATTTTTGTCGGTCTGGAATTTGTGCTCCGCGGAATTTCCGGAGCTTGCGTCCTTTTGATGAATGAAAACCTTTGCACCCGTTACCCTGTGAACCTCAGAAACGGCCATTGTGTGGTCAAAATGGCCGTGAGTCAGGAAGATGAAGCGCGCCTTCAGGTTGTTTTCTTCAATATAATTCAAGATCCTGCCGGACTCTGCACCCGGATCGATGATTGCACATTCAAGTGAATTTTCATCGGTAACAATATAGCAATTTGTTTGCAGTTGTCCTACCGTAAGCGTCTTAATCAGCATATAAACCTCCATTTCGCCGCAAAACGGCTTATACCGCAGTTTTGCAGCGTCATAAAAATACAAGTAAAATCGATATTTAATGTCCACTGAACAAACACGTTTGTTCAGTGGACAAACACGTTTTTCGAAACGCATTTGCATTGATTGTCTGCCTGAATAAACAATTCAAAACGCTGTCAAGCATTGCAGTTGTTGCGTTTTTTGATTTGTTCAGCAGGCATTATTAAAACATGAAGACGGCTTCACGCTATATCTCCTGTTATTACATTTTTATAATGTTTCCGTATCCAGAATCAACGTAACGGGACCGTCGTTTACGGACATGACCTTCATGTCCGCACCGAATATCCCCGTTTCGACCAAAAAACCTTTTTGACGGCACAGATCAATAAACAGCTCATACAACGGGATGGCGGTTTCCGGCCTGGCCGCGTTTAAAAACTCAGGCCGTCTGCCTTTTTTGCAATTTCCGTACAGAGTGAACTGTGAAATGATCAGCAGGCCGCCGCCATGTTCATGAAGGCCTTTGTTCATTTTCCCGTTTTCATCTTCAAAAATGCGAAGCTCTGTAATTTTTGCGGAAAGTTTTTCGGCGTCCGTCGGTTTATCTGTTTTCTTTACGCCAAGCAAAACAAGAAGTCCGCCGGTTATCTCTCCATACACCTTTCCGTCGATCGTAACGGAAGCTGATGTAACTCTTGTAACGACTGCTCTCATTATTTGTTCACTCCGGGCCTGTCAACCTCAGAGACGCCTGGGATCATCTTCAGCCTGGACATGGCAGATGTCAGGCTGACAAGGTCGCTTACTTCAATCGTGATAAAAGCCAGCGCCTTTCCGGTACCCATGTCTCTTACATTTAAAGAATGTATTTTAGTCTTCGCCGCATTGAGCGCGGTTGCAATGTCGATGATCAAACCTGCCCGGTCGTTTGCGGCTATGGTTAGCGCGGTTGGATATCTCTCTCCCTCGGTATTTCCCCAAGATACGTTGATCCACCGGCCTTCGTCCTCGCCTCTTGCTCTGGAATTGAGATAGTTCTGGCATTTTGCTCTGTGCACCGAGACACCGTAGCCTCTGGTAATAAAACCGAGAACATCGTCACCCGGCACCGGCGTACAGCAACGGGAAAACTTAATCAGACAGTTGTCCAGCCCTTCGACCATAATGCCTCTGACCGAATGATCTTTTGCCGGTGCTGCCGCGGGTGGCATCAGTTTTTCGGTCTGTGTCTTTTCCAGTTGCTTGTCTTGCTTCTTTAATCGGATCAGTTCTTCTCTGACCCTATTAACCGCGCGTACCGCGGTTATGCCGCCAAACCCGATTGCGGCGTACATTTCGTCCAGCGTGCCGAAAGACAGTTTTTTCAATACGGCCGGTATGATATCCTCTTTCCCCATATCAGCCATACTCAAATGATTCCGCTTCATTTCCGCATCAAAAGCCGATTTGCCGTGGACAATGTTTTCCTCACGCTTCTCTTTTTTAAACCATTGCTTGATTTTGCCGCGCGCTTCAGAACTTTTGGCGATGCTGATCCAGTCTCTTCCGGGGCCTTTGGACGCATTTGAGGTAATGATTTCGACAATGTCACCATTTTGGAGCATGTGGTCATAAGGGACAAGCCTTCCGTTGACCTTTGCACCGACCATTCTGTTACCGATTGCAGAGTGGATTTTATACGCGAAATCAATCGGCGTGGCTCCGGCGGTAAGAATCGTGACGTCGCCCTTCGGTGTAAAGACGAATACTTCGTCGGCAAACATGTCGATTTTAAGCTCCTGGACGAAATCGTGGGCGTCGGTATCCTTCTGCGATTCCAGAAGGCTTCTGATCCAGGCGTACTTTTCCTCATCAGATTGCTTGTTGCCTGAAATGTCCAATTTGTATTTCCAATGTGCCGCTACACCGTATTCGGCTGTATGGTGCATATCCCAGGTCCTGATCTGGATTTCGAAGGGTATGCCCTCAGAGCCGATGACAGTCGTGTGTATGCTTTGATACATGTTGGGTTTCGGCGTACTGATATAGTCCTTGAACTTACCCGGTATCGGCTTGAAAAGATCATGCATATGCCCAAGGACATTATAACAATCCGAAATCGAATCGACGATTACCCGGAAAGCGCACAGATCGAAAACCTCGCTTAAGTCTTTGTTCTGACTGTACATTTTTCTGTAGATGCTGTATAAGTGTTTTAAGCGGCTGCTGACGGTGGCTTTAATGCTATAGTGTTCCATCCGCGCAGATATTCGGGTCTTGATGGTATTCATAAAGGCCTCAAGGCTATCTCTGCGGTTATCAATCTGCGAAGTGATTTCCTTATATCCGATCGGATCAATATATACCAGAGAAAGATCCTCCAGCTCCCATTTAGCCCTTTGGATACCGAGCCGATGTGCAATCGGCGCGTAAATCTCTATCGATTCCAGCGCTTTTTCACTCTGCTTGGATTGCGTCTGGTAATTCAAGGTCCTCAGGTTGTGGAGCCGGTCCGCTATTTTAATTAAGATAACCCGAATGTCTTTGGCCATTGCCATCAGCATTTTACGGAGGTTCTCGACCTGCTCTTCCTCCTTGCTCGTATAGACAACACGAGTCAGCTTCGTTACACCCTCAACGATATCGGCTACCGTGGTACCGAACTTCTTGGCGATATCCTCGTAGGTGACGCTGGTGTCTTCGATGCTGTCGTGTAAAAGGCAGGCGATTACGGCATCCTCATCGAGCCCCATATCGGCCGTTATTTCGGCCGCGGCTATGGGATGCGTAATAAACGGCGAACCGTCGAGCCGCTTTTGATTACCGTGAGCAGCCCTGGATAACTCGAAAGCGGCGCGCATGCGTTCTGTATTTAAGTTTGGATAATACCCCTTGACCTTTTCCTCCAAAGCCAGATATTTTTCAAGAACCTCATCCATTGTGCACCAATTATCCTTTTAGTTCCGAGATAAGCTTAGAGCTGTTTAAATCTACCTTTTTTGTCGCTTCCGGTATATGTATCTCGATTGTTCCATCTGTTTCGAGAAATGATATCAAATCAAGTTCGTCCAGCACCCTCAGGCCGATGTATGTTTTGCCTGTGTTGCCAATATGCGCCCGCATGGCAATTTCGCTGATCAGAATGTGCTTATCTCCGCTGATTATATCGGGTATTGACGATAGGTATCGCCAGAGCGCGATAAAGTCGTCTCTTCTCGGTAAAATATGCAATCTTTCCGAAATGGTAAGCTCTTTACCGGCAAAAAATGAATCGCACAACCGCCGTTCTCTTAATACCCTGCGCTGAGATTGCCGCGCGTCGCGTAAAATGAGTTGAGCGGAACGGTTGCCGCGGAACTCATTAATGACCGGTTCAAAGGCGAAGTCCGCGCAGGATCCGGCCTTGAGCCCGAATTCGTCCGCCGTCATGGAAAAAAACACACATTCGATGGTATGTCTGTCTTTTGATATCTTGAGCTTTAAATGCTTGTCGCATCCAATCGGGATAACAGAATCGATTCTTGTATCGGTTACGCAGAGCATGGGAGGGGGATTGCCGTTTCCCCAGGGTGATAACCGGGACAGAGCTTCAATTTCACCAAGAGACAGCATACCGATATCCGGGACCTCAAAATCTATTTTCAGGGCCGGTTTTGAGCAGACACCTTTATTTTGCTTAAAGAAGCGGCAGAAGCTGTCGCGGAATTGATCGATGTTTTCCTTTTTCAACGTCAGACCGGCTGCGAAAGCGTGCCCGCCGAACGATAACAAAATGTCCTTTGATGAATCGAGTGCGTCGAAGATATTAAAGCAGCCGAAGCTGCGGCAGGATCCGCGGCCTTCGTCTCCCTCTATACAGATAATAACAGCCGGAACGCCATAACGGTCGGAGAGTCGGGAGGCGACAATACCTGAAACGCCGTGATGCCAGTCTTCAGAGGCAAGCACGATAGGGGAGTCGCAAACACCGATGCTTTCGACAATCTCTGAGGCCTCATTATATATTTTGCTTTCTACCTGACGGCGCTCCGAATTGAGCAGACATAAATCCTCAACCAGCCCCGCCGCCTTTGTCTCGTCCTTTGTCATCAGAAGCTTATAAGCAATGCGGACATTGCCCATTCTTCCGGCAGCATTAAGCTTCGGCACAACCGTAAAGCTCACATCGCCCGATGATATGGTTTTGTTCGGGGGACAGGTTTCTTCCATCAGCTTGCGAAGACCGAGGCGTTTGCCCATGCTCAAAACCTCAATGCCGTGCCGTATAATCGTGCGGTTTTCATTCTTGACAGGCATGATGTCTGCGATTGTACCGATAGCAGCGAGGTCGCCGTATTCGTCCAGAATTTCTGCGGTTCGGTCGACGCCCTCCAGCGCGCAGACCAACTTGAACGCCACACCGACGCCGGCCAAACCCTTAAACGGATAAAAGCAGTCCTTCCTGTGCGGATCGATTACCGCGACAGCATTTGGGATTTCATCCAGACACTCGTGATGATCGGTTATGACAACATCAATCCCGAGTCTTCCGGCCAGCTCTACCTGTGCGGATGCGGTTATACCGCAATCAACGGTTATGATCAGCGTAATGTCATTATTTTTCAGCGAAAGCAAAGCATCATCGCTGATACCGTAGCCCTCCGTAAGCCTTTCCGGGATATACGCTTCGCAGTACAGTCCTTTTTTTCTGAGGTAATCGGTAATAAGGCAAGTTGAAGTAATGCCGTCTACATCATAATCACCGTAAACCGCAACCCGTTCACCATTTTTTATGGCTGTCTTGATGCGCTTTACAGCCTTATCCATATCCGCCATTAAAAACGGGTCCGCCAACAAGTCAATGTCGTCTCGCAGCATTTCTTTGGCATAATCCGGAGCAACAATACCTCTGGAGCATAGGAGTGCGGAAACAAGCGGGGAAAAGCCGGCCTTGGTCAGCCTGATGCAGTCTTCCTTAGAATATTGCATGATTTTCCATTCACCGTATTTCTTCATTCACATTCACCTGCCCATCTGTATTTTGCCGGAAAGAAACGATCTGTGACAAGCTTATGTCACGTTAACCAGCAAATTGATAATATAACATTATAACAAATCATTTGGTTTTGTACAATTGATTTGAAGATAAAATGTGATTTTCACTTCTTTTCTAGGCACAAAAGTGTTTATTCAGGCTTGAAAAGTACCCATAGCATACTAACTTGCGAAGCATAATCCCCGGAAGAACCCAAAATGCGAATCATCCAATACCCGTTTAGGGATGGGTTGATTCGCACTTAGCGGAGATAACGGATATAAAACAGCTGCTCGAAAGCGATCAAATTCACCGGTTTATCAGCCCTGCATCATGAGTTCAATTCTGGGATCACCGGCTTCATCAAACGTGATGCCGAGAGTGACGTAGCTTCCCGCCCTGAAAACGGTAAGGTCAGCCGTATCCCCGGCAGTATAAAGCTTCAAGGTCGACTTTAACTCGGAGATCGATTTCACATCATGGTCATCTATTTTGGTTATAATGTCGCCTTCCTTAAGTCCGGCTTTCCCAGCACAGCTGTCTTGGTCAACCATCCGTACATAAACACCCTCAACCAGATGGTAGTACTGTGCATCGTTGCTGCTGACCGTTGTAACGGTGATCCCAAAGTAGACCTTGCCTCTGACATATCCGTACGTAATAAAGTCATCGATCATCGGGTTAACATCGTCAATCGGAATGGCAAATCCCAGTCCTTCAACGCCGGAGGAAGAAAACTTCATCGATGCTATGCCGATTACCTCGCCTCTGTCGTTAAAAACGGGACCGCCGGAATTGCCGGAGTTGATCGCCGCACTGATCTGAAACATATTGATTGAGGTATTCACGTCTGCGTTGATTTCCCTGTCGAATGCGCTGACGATGCCTTCCGTAAGCGTCCAGGTCAGCATACCCAACGGATTACCGATCGCATATATATTGTCCCCGACCGCCATGTTGCCAAGAGAGCCGATAACGACAGGGTTTAAGCCGGTCGCGTCAATTTTTATCAGTGCGACATCGTTGTCTTTATCAATTCCTACTATTTTGGCCGAATACTCGTCACCGTTGTATAACAGAACCTTTACCTCAAGCTTTTGAACAAGTGCTGTCTCAATCACATGGAAGTTAGTCAATATATACCCGTCTTCCGAAATCAAAAATCCCGAACCGGAAATCGCATTCGTTATTTCCTGACCCCATATGTTGGTTGTCGTAATCGGTGTCGTGATTCCGACAACCGAATTGACGACGGTAGCGTAGATTTCAGAAGCTGTCAGCCGTTCACCGGTGTAGCCTGCCTGAATAACCGGTGTCGTGACCGGGACCCCGGTATTGATCACCGGAGCTGTGGCGGCAGGTTGATAGGAGGGTTCGGTCAATGACGCATTGTCAATTATCGATATACCGCCCAGATCCTGCCAGAAATCAAAAGTAGCAATGCCGAGGGCAGTGCCGAGCACGACACAAACCAGACAAAGGGAAATGATCCTGAGAGCAAGCCATTTCCTTTTCTTTTTTGGCGGCTTTGCCGCCTCAACGGGATCACTGACAGTGTTTTGAATTATCTCCGAAGCTTTAAAAGAATATGTCCCGTCAAATGCGTTTTGGTGTTCCTTGTTGTTGAAATCTTCATTCATTTGCCATAACCTCCTTCAAGAAAAGGATATCGCTTTATTATGTCCAAAAAATGAATGGAAAAAAAATAAAACGTAAATAACGTCTACTGAACAAATGCGTTTGTTCAGCAGGCATTAAATAGAATTTGAACCGTCGAGCAAGGCTTGGGGATGAATGCCCATCAGATCTCAGACAGTTTTCTGCCCATGAGCACACCCATTGAGGATGCCATCATAAGACCTCTTGTCCAGCCGCTTGAATCACCGAGGCAGTATAGACCGGCGACGCTGGTTTTCAGGTCGGGAGTCATTTTTACTTTGTTGCTGTAGAATTTAAGCTCGGGAGAATAAAGAAGTGTTTCAGCGCTGGCAAACCCCGGAACGACAAGATCAACGGCTTCGATAAAATTTATAATGTTTGTCATGGTTCGGTATGGCATCGCAAATGTAATGTCACCGGCAACAGCGTCAGGCAGAGAAGGTTTTATATTTGATTTGCTGAGCTCATCCTGCCAGGTACGTTTCCCGTCTAAAACATCACCATACCGTTGCACCATGATTCTGCCGCCTCCCAGCATATTGGTCAGCTCTCCAATCCGCTTAGCAAACGCGATGGGTTGGTTGAAGGGTTCGGTAAAATTGTGCGAGCATAAAATCGCAAGATTTGTATTGTCTGATTTAAGGTTTTTATAGGAGTGTCCGTTTACTACCGATAGGTCGTCATAGTTTTCCTGGCTGACAAAACCGCCCGGATTCTGGCAGAATGTTCTGACCTTATTTTTAAATGGCTTTGGATACCCGATCAGCTTTGATTCGTACAGGACCTCGTTTATATGCTCAATGATCTCCGATCTGACCTCTACACGCACACCGATATCGACGGTGCCGGATTTATGGTGGATATCGTGAATTGCGCATTGCCGTTCGAGCCAGGCAGCGCCGCCCCTTCCCGTAGCAATAACAATGTGCTCCGCAGTGATTTGTGTGGTTTTGGCGCCTGCCTTTTCCTCGATAAGCGCGCCTGTGCACACCCCGTCTTTAATGATCAGGTCGCTGCATTGGCATTCAAAAAGCATCTCCACGCCATTTTGACCGAGAAACTGCTGGATTGAAAAATACAGATCCTGCGCTTTTTCCGTGCCTAAATGGCGGATCGGACAGTCAACCAGCTTGAGCCCGGCCTTAATTGCCCGTTTTCTGATATCCTTGATTTCCTCTTCCTTACCGCGGCCTTCCACGTGCTCATCAGCGCCGAAGGACAGATAGATCGAATCCGTATAATCTATGAGCTCCTGTGTAAAGAAGTCGCCCAGAAGACTTGGGAGATCCCCGCCCACCTCGAAGCTAAGCGATAGCTTGCCGTCGGAAAACGCGCCTGCGCCGGCAAAACCGCTGGTAATATGGCAATTCGGCTTGCAGTCGACGCATTTGCGCGTCTCGCTTTTCGGACAGTGTCTTTTCTCGATGGGCTTACCCTTTTCGACAAGTGTAATTTTCTTGCGATTTCCTATCTTTATCAATTCCAATGCAGTAAAGATCCCCGCAGGACCCGCTCCGATGATCAGGATATCGGTTTTCATGGCTTCCTCCTATACAAACGCATTAAGCGCCACGCATTAAGCGCCACGCTTAATGCGCTGCGCATAAAGCCAAATTATTAATGTGAAAGATTATCTGACTTCCGGGTTGTTTTAGTGTTTATTTTCAACAAAATACATTATAAGCTTGCTCTCCCGCATTGTCAACGCGAGGGCTTCCCGCGGATGCGGTTACTTTTGGACAAAGCGCTATTGACAAAAAAAAGAGATTCTGATATTTTTACATAAATATCTGATCAATGATATGAAGGAAATAAGGTTGCTTATCCTCTTCAGGGAGCCGCCTGATATCCAAGGTAACTAAGAGGGCGATTAAAGCTCATGCGGAGTAGCCGCTTGATGGGTACAGGCCTGCTGATTTGGCGCGGACGGGCAATGCTTCCCGTTATTGTGAATAGAGCAATTCGGCGCTTGACGAATGGGATTATACCAATCAGAGTAGTACCGCATAGAGCAATGACTTTCGTCTCTTGCATGACTGGGAGACGGAAGTTTTTGCTATTTGTTAAATTGAAGGAGGACATCTGAGATGAAGCTGGCATTTTCAACGCTGGGCTGCCCCGATTTTGATTGGTCGGACATATATTCGATAGCAAAGGACTTCGGGTTTTCCGGAATAGAGATCCGAGGGCTTGGAGATGATATTTTTTCCGTGAAGGCCCGACCGTTTCTACCCGAGAATATCGACAAAACCATTGCGCTTTTAAAAAGATTGAATCTGGATATTCCCTGCCTGTCTTCGGGACTCGGCCTGAACGATCCGAAAAAAGCCATCGAAGCAAAAAGCGAGCTCAGAGCATATATAGATTTGGCCTCCCGGCTGAAGACAAAGTTCATCCGTGTTCTCGGAGATCAGAACGCAAATGTAACCGGAGAGGTAAATGACGAGGTTGTTCTGGATTCTTTATGTGAGCTTGTCCCATATGCGGAAGCGGCCGGCGTAACGCTGCTTGTCGAGACCAACGGGGTCTACGCAGACACGGCCCGGCTTTTTAATCTGTTAAACCGGGTCAGAAGCGATGCGGTCGGCGCACTCTGGGATATCCATCACCCGTACAGGTTTATGAACGAGAAACCGGAAACGACAGTGCAGAACCTCGGAGGGTACATTAAATATACTCATATAAAAGATAGCGTTCTTGAAAACGGAAAAGTGGTTTATAAAATGATGGGCGAAGGCGATCTGCCTATTGACGAAGCCATACGCGCATTACGTTCGATCAATTTTGAGGGCTATATTTCGCTGGAATGGCTCAGGCGATACGCGCCTGATTTAAATGACGCCGGCATTGTTTTTCCCCATTTCGCCAATTTCATGAGTCAATATCTGGGTGAAAGCTCATTGAACGGCCGTTTGTATGAAAATAACAGAAAAACCGGTAAATATGTATGGCCGAAAGAGCATCTGATTGATCTGACGTTCCCTCAGGTTCTGGATAGAATCGTCGATGAATTTCCGGATCAGTATGCTTTTCGGTATACGACTGCCGACTATACGCGTACATACTCAGAGTTTCGGGAGGATGTAGATACCTTTGCACGCTCATTGATTGCGCTGGGTGTAAAGCCCGGAGACCATGTCGCGATTTGGGCAACGAATGTACCGCAGTGGTTCATTACGTTTTGGGCTTCAATCAAAATCGGCGCCGTACTGGTCACGGTGAACACGGCCTACAAGATATACGAAGCGGAATATCTGCTCAGACAATCGGATACCCACACGCTGGTTATGACCGACGGCACAAAGGATTCAGACTATGTGAAAATCATCAACGAACTGCTGCCCGAGCTGAGTGGGCACGAAAAAGGGAAACCGCTGTATGCAAAGCGGCTGCCGTTTCTCAGGAACATCATTACAACCCAGTCTGAGCAAAAAGGCTGCCTGACATGGGAAGAAAGCCTCTTATTGGCCGACAGGGTCCCGGTCGAAGAGGTGCACAGGAGAGCGGCTGCTTTGAGTAAGGACGATGTATGCAATATGCAGTACACATCCGGTACGACAGGCTTTCCGAAGGGTGTCATGCTGACGCACTACAATGTGGTCAACAACGGAAAGGCAATTGGGGACTGTCTTGACTTTTCCACAGCCGACCGGCTGATGATCCAGGTACCGATGTTCCACTGCTTCGGAATGGTGCTGGCAATGACCGCCGCTATGACGCACGGTACAACCATGTCGCCGATCGAAGCCTTTTCGCCGAGGCTGGGACTGGAATGTATCACAAAAGAAAAGATTACGGCTTTTCATGGCGTACCGACCATGTTTATCGCCATGCTTGAGCATCCGGATTTTGACAAGACCGACTTCAGCCATATCCGGACCGGCATTATGGCCGGCAGTCCGTGCCCGGTAAAGGTCATGCGGGATGTAATCGAGAAAATGAATATGACGGAAATCTGCATCACATACGGGCAGACGGAAGCATCTCCCGGCTGCACGATGAGCAAGACCACCGATACCATTGAGCAGCGCGTGAACACGATCGGTGCGCAGATGTTCGGTGTGGAATGCAAGATTGTCGATCCGGCGACAGGCAATGAGCTGCCGGATAATGTAGACGGCGAGCTTTTGGCAAGGGGATATAACATTATGAAGGGGTATTACAAAATGCCCGAAGCTACGGCCGCCGCCATTGACGCTGACGGCTGGCTTCATACCGGAGACATGGCGCGGCGGGACGAGGACGGGTACTTCAAAATCACAGGGCGCATTAAGGATATGATTATTCGGGGCGGAGAGAACATTTATCCGAAAGAAATCGAGGATTTCATCTACACGCATCCTCAAGTATCCGATGTACAGGTAATCGGCGTTCCGGACAAAGCATATGGTGAAGAAATCATGGCCTGTGTGATCAAAAAGGCCGGCGCAACGGTTACCGAAGAGGAGATTAAGGAATATGTAAAAAGCCATATGGCAAGGCATAAAACGCCCAAGTATGTGGAGTTCGTCGGCAGCTTTCCAATGAATGCGGCCGGTAAGATACAAAAATACAAAATGCGCGAGCAGGCGGTGGAGAAACTGAAGCTTCAGGACGCGGCTTCGATCGAAACAGCGTAAAGTTAGGACAGGACGGCGGGG
>JAAYJC010000221.1 GCA_012523085.1 Clostridiales bacterium | reverse complement strand
ACGGCCAGAAGGGCAACTACCTGATGGGGGCCAACATTGCCGGCTTCGTCAAAGTGGCCGATGCGATGATCGATCAGGGCGTAGTCTAGGAGATATAGAGGCTCTATTTTTCCAGATAGCGCCATCTACTCTCAACTTCAGGAGCGGTTCGCCGCTCCTTTTTCGTTTTTCCGATTCACCTCTTTTTTGAGACAATACGTGAAACTATTTTATTGTGTAAACCAATATAAGAACTTGCGTAATTATTTTTTCCGTGATACAAATCCCTGGTCTGTGGCTCAAGAGGTTTATTATGGTTGTTTCGTACGATAAACTTTTGAAACTGTTTTTTGGTAATACTAAAATGTCCAATGTGGCGGGTATAACATTCCAAACACTTAGCCGCAATGATGGTGATGTTATAGCCTCTGTACCGGACAGAGAAAGGAGCGGGCAATCATGATCGACAAAAA
Organism: Clostridiales bacterium; assembly: GCA_012523085.1. Lineage (GTDB taxonomy): Bacteria > Bacillota > Clostridia > Oscillospirales > Oscillospiraceae > JAAYOP01. The sequence goes on along the minus strand of JAAYJC010000221.1, from coordinate 5,357 downwards.
AGAAATGAGCGAAGAAGATGTAAAATTCCAGTACATCACTCCTGCAATCACCCAAAAATGGTCCCGTGATTTCATCACGATGGGAACAAGAATTACAGACGGCAGAGTTAACCTCAGAGGTGACACTCCTCGTGAGAAACCTAAACAGGCCGACTATATTCTTTATACCAATACCAAAGCAGGGAACCCGATCGCCGTAGTTGAAGCCAAAAAAAACAAATATCAAGTATCGTATGGTATGCAGCAGGCTATCACCTATGCGCGGATGCTCGAAGTGCCTTTTGCGTACAGTTCTAATGGCGACGCTTTCTGTGAACATGATTTTCTGACCGGGAAAGAACGGCAGTTTCCCATGGAAGAATTTCCGACTCCCGACGAGTTATTAAACCGATATCGTAGAGGCAAGAATCTGACTGATAGTGAAATAAAAATCGAAGAGCAACTTTACTATTCCAGCTCAAACACATTTGAACCGCGCTATTATCAGCGTAATGCCGTTAACCGCACCGTTAATGCAATTGCAAGGGGCCAGCAGCGCATTCTGCTCGTCATGGCTACGGGCACCGGCAAAACTTACACAGCCTTTCAAATTGTCTATCGTCTGTTGAAAAGCGGAATGAAGAAGAAGGTGCTGTATCTTGCCGATCGTAATCTTCTTGTCGATCAGACCATTCAACAGGACTTTGCACCATTTGAAAAAACGATTCATAAAATCAATTTTGCTAAGGAAGACCCTGTCACTATCACCTCTCATGAAATCTATTTCTCACTCTATCAGCAGTTGACCGATCGTGATGAAGAGGATGATGATCAGAGCGAAGATGAAACCGTCAGCCGTCTTGCCTCGCTTTTTCAGAAGGACTTTTTCGATCTCATCATCGTAGATGAGTGTCACCGCGGTTCCGCCAGGAAAGATAGTAACTGGCGTAAAATTCTCGAATATTTCTCTTCGGCAACACAAATAGGCATGACCGCCACGCCCAAAGAGACGAAGTATACCTCCAACATCGATTATTTTGGAGAGCCGATATACACCTACAGTCTCCGGGAAGGGATTGAAGACGGCTTCCTTGCACCGTTTCGAGTCATTAATATCCGCACAAGTATTGGTGAAAGTTGGCGTCCGTACAAGGGGCAGCTTGACGCCAATGGCCAGGAAATCGAGGATCGCATTTATACAAACAGCGATTATGACTACAATATCATTATCGAGAGCCGCATAAACGAGGTGGCCCGCGAAATCACCAAATACCTGAAAAGCACCGATAGAATGCAGAAAACGATCGTATTCTGCGCTAATGAGGCTCATGCCGAGAGAATGAGAAGTGAGCTGGTAAATCTTAACTCCGATATGGTCAGGAAAAATCCGGATTATGTCGTTCGCATCACCGGCAGCGATGATTATGGCAAGAGTAAAATCGATTACTTCATCTCTGTATCCGCTGAATACCCTGTGATTGCAACTACGTCGAAGCTGCTCTCTACCGGCGCAGACTGCAAAATGACCAAGCTGATAGTCCTTGATCAGATGATCAACTCCATGACCGAATTCAAGCAGATCATCGGCCGCGGCACCCGGCTTATCGAGAAGAAGGGAAAAATGCACTTTACGGTCATGGACTTTCGTAACGTCACACGCCTGTTTGCAGACCCTGATTGGGACGGCCCAATTGAGCAGGATGAGGATTACGGCAAAGGAGACACCGATTCTCTTGCAGAACTCACTCCCGATACTCCTCAGGATTCTGAGGCGGGAACCAGAGAGAAGCCTGTCGTTGATAAATGCGGATGCAGAGTAGAAGTAATCGGAAGAACCGTTTCCATATACGAATCTAATGGCAAGCTACTCCGGACCGAAAGCGTTATCGATTACACCAAGTCTAACATCTGCGGTACATACGCCTCTCTGGAGAATTTTATCAGCCAGTGGTCCGCTGAAGCGAAAAAAGAGACCATCAAGAATTTACTTTGGGAGCGTGGCCTAGACCTCGCAAAATTGAAGATAGCTGAGGGGATGGCTGATGTGGATGATTTTGATTTCATCTGTCATGCCGCTTTTAACCAAAAACCGCTGACGCGCCGGGAACGAGCCGATAATGTGAAAAAACGTGATTTCCTGAACAAATATAAAGGCGTGGCTCGGGATGTACTGGAAGCGCTTCTGGAAAAATATATGAACATGGGGATTTACGAAATTGAGAAAACTGAGATTTTGAAGCTTGAGCCATTCCTGAAATTCGGCAAGCCCTCAAGGATTGCCGAGTCTTTCGGCGGCAGAGAGTCTTATATGCTCGCGATTAAAGAATTAGAAAAAGAACTTTATAAGGTCGGTTAAGAGAATGAGTAACTTGGGTAGTTTTGTTAAAAGAATTCGCAACATCATGCGTAATGATGCCGGCGTCAACGGTGACGCGCAACGGATTGAGCAGATTGCATGGTTGCTCTTTTTAAAGGTCTATGACTCTAAAGAACGGGATTGGCACATGGATGATGAAAATTATCAGTCGATCATCCCTGAGGAATGCCGTTGGCGCAATTGGGCTGTGGACGACAGAAGCGGCAGGGCATTGACCAGCGAAAACCTGATGAATTTTGTCAACAATACGCTCTTTCCCACTCTTCAAGGGCTGAATGTCACCCCGGATACTCCCATCAGGAAATCCGTCGTCAGGTCTACCTTTGAAGATGCCAACAACTACATGAAGGATGGCGTCCTGCTCCGTCAGGTAATCAACGTCATCGACGAACTGGATTTGAGCGACTATGAGGAGAGCCACGCCTTCGGCGAAATCTATGAATCCATCCTGCGCGAATTGCAAAGTGCGCGTTCTTCAGGTGAATTCTACACTCCTCGCGCCGTCACGGATTTCATGGCAAAAATGATACAGCCGAAAATCGGCGAAAAGATGGCGGACTTTGCCTGCGGCACCGGAGGCTTCATCACCAGTTGGCTGAAAACACTGGCTCCTTTGATTAAAACAACCGATGACCGGGCCCGGTATGATAAATCCATCTATGGTATCGAGAAGAAGCAATTCCCGTACATGCTTTGCGTCACCAATATGCTGCTTCACGGTCTGGATATCCCCCGAATTTATCACGGCAATTCTCTCTTGCGGGATGTGTTGGACTACACGGTGGACGATCAGTTTGACGTCATTCTGATGAATCCTCCCTACGGCGGCAGTGAAAAAGCAGATGTCAAAAACCATTTTCCCGCAGACCTCGCCAGCAGTGAAACCGCGGACCTCTTCATGTCTGTGATCATGTACCGCCTGAAGAGAAACGGTCGCGCTGCGGTTATCCTGCCCGATGGTTTCCTCTTTGGCACTGATAATGCCAAGGCGGCCATCAAGAAAAAACTGCTCTCCGAATTTAATCTGCATACCGTTATCCGTATGCCGTCCAGCGTCTTTTCTCCCTATACCCCCATTACCACGAATATTCTGTTCTTTGACCGCACCAAACCAACTTCGGAAACCTGGTTCTACCGATTGGATATGCCCGAAGGCTATAAGCATTTCTCCAAGACAAAGCCCATGAAGTTAGGACATTTTGAGTCGGCTATCGAATGGTGGAATAACAGACGGGAAATTAGCATTGATGGCTTTGACAAAGCCAAAAAATACACCTCCCAACAGCTCTCCGAAGAACTGGGCTACAACTTCGACCAATGCGGCTATCCCCACGAGGAAGAGGAGATACTCGACCCGATGGACTTGATTCAGCGGTACGAAGAAAAAAGAGCTTCTCTCAATGACGAAATCGACCGCGTGCTTGCCGATATCGCAGGCATCCTCGGGGGAGCAAAACAATGACTCCACAGGAACTAAAAAGCAGCATTCTGCAACTGGCCATTCAGGGCAGGCTGGTCGAGCAGCGTCCCGAGGAAGGTACGGGAGAGGAACTGTACCAGGAGATTCAAGCCGAGAAGCGCCGGCTCATCAAAGCCGGAAAAATAAAAAGAGAAAAGCCCCTTCCGGAAATCACAGAAGATGACATTCCTTTCGATATCCCCGAAAATTGGAAGTGGGTGCGAGTTGGAAGCATCACTTCATTGAACCCAAAGAATATTCTTGATAACAACATCAATGTGGCATTTATACCTATGCCCTGTGTAGCCGACGGGTTCAGAAATCAACATACCTTCGAGGTGAGAAAATGGCAAAAAATAAAAAAAGGCTTCACCCATTTTTCAAATGGAGACATTGGTATCGCCAAGATCACACCGTGCTTTCAGAATAGAAAATCTGTAATTTTTAAAGAATTAGAAAACGGATGTGGTGCTGGCTCGACAGAGTTGTCGATTGTTAGAGCAATTGAAAACACGTTGATCCGTGAATATTTACTTTGGTTTTTTAAGACCGACTACTTTATAGTTAATGGTGTAAAGTCGTTTGCTGGAACCGCTGGTCAACAAAGAATTCACAAAGATTTTCTGAAAACTTGTCTTATACCCCTTCCACCCCTTGCAGAGCAGAAGCGTATTGTTGCAAGAATTGAAGAGCTGCTGCCGTATATCGACCGCTATGAACAGGCATGGAGTAAGCTGGAGGAGTTCAATAAGCGTTTTCCCGATGATATGCAGAAATCGCTCCTACAGTATGCGATCCAAGGCAAGCTGGTCGAGCAGCGCCCCGAGGAAGGTACGGGAGAGGAATTATATGTGAAACTCTGCTTGGAAAGAAATGGTTTAGTAACGCAAAAAAAATTCAGAGGGAAAAAGCACCCCAAACTCCCTGAAGAAGAATTGCCATTTGATATACCTGATACTTGGAAGTGGGTGCGATTAGGTGACATTATTTCCATTGAGTCCGGCAAGGGATTAACCGCAGCACAAATGGCTGGGGGCTCAATACCCGTATACGGGGGGAATGGAATAACTGGATATCACAATGAGAGCCTCATTCAAGAGGAAACGGTTGTAATCGGGCGTGTTGGTTTCTACTGCGGAAGTGTACATCTGACTGAACAAAAATCATGGGTAACTGATAATGCATTCATTACAACTTATCCGCAGGACAGCATCGACAGAAAATTCCTTGTCTATATGCTTCGGCATATGAACTTAGGCCGAGATAATAATGCAACTGCCCAGCCAGTAGTATCTGGCAAGAAAATATATCCACTGGCATTTCCTCTTCCACCCCTTGCCGAGCAAAAACGTATCGTTGCGAAGTTGGAAGAAATCCTGCCTTTGTGTGAGAAACTGAAAAAATGAGGTGAATGAATGATCGATCAGGGCGTAGTCTAGGAGATATAGAGGCTCTATTTTTCCAGATAGCGCCATCTCTCTCAACTTCAGGAGCGGTTCGCCGCTCCTTTTTTTTGGCCAAAATATTTTCAGGGGAATAATT
>JAAYJC010000220.1 GCA_012523085.1 Clostridiales bacterium | reverse complement strand
TGTACGGTTGATTTTGAAATTCCGAATTTTTGAGCTGCTGCGCGCACCGTCGCTTTGTTTTCTATGATGTAAACCGCCAAATCGCAGGCTCGTTCTTCAATGTTAGTTTTCAAAAACAACACTCCCAGCAATAGTCATGCTAGACTATATGCGAAAAAATCGAATGTTATGAGAGTGTTGAGCTTGGCTGATACAGAAAAACATTGAATTTTTGATTTTAAACTCTAATTTATTAATAGAGGTATCCGGGCAACCGACAACCATATGTGCGCAACGCTGACATTCGTGCGCAACGCTGACATTCGTGCGCAACGCACATTCGTATGTGCGTTGAAATGATTATTCTTGACAACCGATAAACGATATGATAACCTACAAAATACGCGAACAATGGCATGTTCAGGTTCCCAGAACCACTTAGCAAATACTTATTGACCACTTTCAAACGAAAGTCAAGGCCATGCGGACAGCCGGGTCAACTGCCGACCAGCAACGAGAGTTGCAGGCAACGAGGGTTGCTTATTGATTGAGTTAAAAGCTCAACTTTTATAAGTTGGTTACTTTATAACCGGCATATTCATGATGCATCAACTTGTGAAACGGTCAATAAGAGTAGTAAAAGTAAGCTGTTTGCTATATAGACTCTAATCTTTGATTTATCTTCGTTTAAAATTCTATCATTGTCTTACCGAGGTCGATTGACATATGATCGAATGACGATAACGCAAGTAGATGGCATCAATACCATTTACCTGCGTTTTTTTATTAAGCCGGAGCCGGCCGATCGGCATAGAATATACCCAAACCGATCTGAGCATAGTAGGCATTGCAGGGGTGAGGAGGTTGCGATGGAAGGAAAACTCAAACTGTACGGATTCAATAATCTGACAAAATCGTTAAGCTTCAATATTTACGATGTATGTTACGCAAAGACATCCCGCGAACTTAAAGATTATATCGCTTACATCGATCAGCAGTATAACTCCGAACGCCTGACAAACATACTCACGCATGTCGTTGATATGATCGGCGCAACGGTCTTGCACATCGCACGGCAGGATTATGATCCGCAGGGCGCGTCTGTCACGGTTATGATTGCGGAACACTCTATGATCCCGGCCGGCGATACGATTGTCGCGCATCTGGACAAAAGCCATGTCACCGTGCATACGTATCCGGAATACCACCCGGATACCTTTCTGGCCACATTTCGTGTTGACATCGATGTGGCTACCTGCGGTGAAATTACGCCGCTGAAAACTCTGGATTTTCTGATCGGCTCGTTTGATTCGGACATCATCACGATGGATTATCGTGTGCGCGGCTTTACAAGGCATCTGAGCGGTGAGAAGCTGTTTATCGACCATGATATCACCTCAATACAAAATTACATCAGCGACGATATACTGAAAATGTATGACGCGGTGGACATCAATGTCTATCAGGCGAATATGTTCCATACCAAAATGCTGATTAAAGAAAGGGCCTTGCAGAACTATTTGTTCAACACGGACGTATACGAGCTGACGCCCAAGGAAAGGCTTGAGATATCGGGAAACCTGCGCCGTGAAATGATCGAGATATTCAGCGGCCGCAATATCTTTCCCATAGGGAGTGAACCCAAATAGACAAGCTTACGCAGGATTACGCGCCGATTTATGATGCGCTGGAGAAAATCCGGAAAATGCGGATCGTTCCGTTCGATGTACCGGGGCATAAACGCGGGCGGGGCAATCCGGAGCTTGTCCGGCTTCTGGGCGAACAGTGTGTGGGCCTTGACATCAATTCGATGAAGCCGCTGGATAATCTTTGCCATCCCGTGTCCGTCATCCGTGACGCGGAAATACTGGCGGCGGAGGCATTCGGTGCCGCCCATTGTTTTTTGATGGTCGGCGGTACGACATCCTCGATTCAAAGCATGATTTTAAGCGTCTTAAAAAGCAAAGACAAAATCATTTTACCCAGAAATGTGCACCGGAGTGTGATCAATTCATTGATCCTCTGCGGGGCGCATCCCGTTTATGTCAATCCCGAAGTGGACCCGAGGCTCGGCATTCCACTGGGTATGCGTCTTGACCAGGTCAGACAGGCGATAATAAAAAACCCGGACGCGAAGGCCGTGCTGGTCAATAACCCCACCTATTACGGCATCTGTTCCGATCTGCGTTCGATTGTTGCGCTTGCCCATTCTTATGGTATGCTTGTTTTAGTTGACGAGGCGCATGGCACGCATTTTTATTTCGGCGACAATCTGCCCGTTTCGGCTATGGAAGCCGGGGCCGATATGGCGGCTGTGAGCATGCATAAATCAGGCGGAAGCCTGACGCAAAGCTCTTTTCTTTTATTAAGGCAGCCGGAACGGGAAGGCTATGTCAGGCAGATCATCAATCTTACGCAGACAACCAGCGGCTCTTATCTACTGCTGGCAAGCCTCGATATATCAAGAAGAAATCTGGCGCTTCGGGGTAAAACGGAGTTTAAAAGGGTGATTGATCTGGCGGAATACGCCCGGTGCGAGATTAACGGCATCGGTGGGTATTATGCCTATTCGAGGGAACGGATTAACGGCGACAGTATTTTTGATTTTGATGTGACAAAGCTGTCTGTCCATACGCTGGATATCGGACTGGCCGGCATTGAGGTTTATGACCTTTTGCGGGACGAATATGATATCCAGATCGAGTTCGGGGACTTCGGGAATATTTTGGCTTATATATCCATCGGCGACCGGAAGCAGGAGGTTGAGCGGCTGGTCGGCGCGCTGTCGGAAATCCGCAGGCGCTACCGCAAGGACAAGTCCGGTATGCTGTCTCAGGAATATTTGGCACCGAAGATTGCCGTCACACCGCAGGAAGCGTTTTACGCCCCGAAGGAGTCTTTGCCGCTTGGTGACACGCAGGGCAGAATCTGCAGCGAATTCGTTATGTGCTATCCGCCCGGCATACCGATTCTGGCCCCGGGCGAAGAAATCACCCCGGATATCCTTGAGTATATCCGCTACGCAAAGGAAAAAGGCTGCTCGCTGACCGGGCCGGAGGATCCGGATATCGGCAGATTGAATGTATTAAAATAAAAAACCGTTTCCGGCAGATTGGAGGCATTTATGGAACTGTGGTTTTCGGAGGGGCATACGCCGAATACAAAGCTGTCCATCAAAGTGGACCGGCAGCTTTATACATGCCAAAGCGATTTTCAACGCATCGATGTATTTGAATGTAAGGATTTCGGACGCTTTCTGGTGTTGGACGGCTATATGATGCTGACGGAAAGAGACGAGTTCATCTATCATGAGATGATCACGCATGTGCCGATGGCGGTCCATCCGAATGTGGAAAATGTATTGATTATCGGGGCCGGAGATGGCGGGGTCATCCGCGAGCTCGCTTTATATCCGGAAATCAGGCGCATGGACATGGTCGAAATAGACCCTCTGGTCATCGAGGTCTGCCGGGAGTATCTGCCGCAGACGGCCTGCCGGCTCTCGGACCCGCGGCTGACCATTTATATCGAGGACGGACTGCGGTTCATCAGAACAAAGGAAAACGCCTATGATCTGATCATTGTCGATTCCACAGACCCTTTCGGACCGGGCGAGGGTCTTTTCACCAGAGAGTTTTACGGAAACTGTTTTAAGGCCCTGAAGGATGACGGGATTATGGTCAACCAGCATGAAAGCCCCTTTTACGAGGAGGATGCCAGAGCCTGTCAGCGGGCGCACAAACGGATAGTGGAAAGCTTTCCGATCAGTAAAGTGTATCAGGTGCATATTCCGACCTATCCCTCCGGCCACTGGCTTTTCGGATTCGCCTCAAAGAAATATCACCCGATCCATGACTTGGATGCAACTGCCTGGAATCTGCGCGGTATAAAAACCAGGTACTACAATTCGCGGCTGCACACAGGCAGCTTTGCACTGCCTTCTTATGTGGAGGAGCTGTTAAAGGATGTTGAATAAAAGTTATGACGCGTTTATCGGCTGCGCCGGCGATTATGAAGAAGCGAAGATCGTGCTGTTCGGCGCCCCTTTTGATTCAACAACGTCCAACAGACCCGGCGCGCGCTTCGGGAGCCGGGCGATCCGCCGGGAGTCTCAGGCGCTGGAAACCTTTAGCCCATACCAAAACAGGGACCTTTGTGACATCAGCGTCTTTGACAGCGGCGATCTGACGCTTGCCATCGGCGACACGAAAATGGTTCTGGACAGTGTGTACGAACACGCAAAAACGATTCTTTCAGACGGCAAGCTGCCCTTTATGCTCGGCGGCGAGCATCTGGTTACGCTGGGCGCCGTCAAGGCGGCATCAGAGAAATACCCCGGGCTTCACATCATCCATTTTGACGCGCACGCGGACCTCCGGGATGACTATCTCGGCGTAAAGCTGTCACATGCCTGTGTGATGCGGCGCTGCTGGGACCTTTTAGGCGACGGGCACATTCATCAGTTCGGTATCCGGTCGGGCGACAAAGAGGAGTTTGAGTGGGCGGATAAAGGGCATGTCAGCCAAATCAGGTTCGATTTCACGGGCCTTGGCGATACGGTTATGGCGCTCCGGGGATTTCCCATATACCTGACCGTGGATCTGGACATACTGGATCCTTCCGAATTTCCCGGAACCGGTACGCCGGAAGCCGGTGGGGTCAAATTTACTCAATTGCTCAACGCGGCATTTACTGTCTGTTCAAAGCTTGATGTCGTAGCCTGCGATGTAAACGAGCTATCCCCGCCCTGCGACAGTACGGGGATATCGGCGGCCGCTGCGAGCAAATTCACACGTGAGCTTCTCCTGGCCCTTTAGCGGCAAGCCGCCTTGCATTAATACGCTGTCATTGAAAATACTAAACCGAACGGGGGGTTAACAATGGGAAAGCTTTTGATCATCGGCTGCGGCGGCGTCGCTTCCGTTGCCATTCATAAATGCTGTCAAAACAGCGAGGTTTTTGAAGAATTGGTTATTGCCAGTCGGACAAAGTCAAAATGCGACGCTTTAAAGCAAAAGCTACAGGATAAGACGAAAACGGTCATTTTCACCGAACAGGTAAATGCGGACAGCACAGGCGAGCTGATTGCGCTGATTGAAAAACACAGGCCGGATGCGGTCCTCAATCTGGCTTTGCCTTATCAGGACCTCACGATAATGGACGCGTGCCTTAAAACTAAAACGCATTATATCGACACGGCCAATTATGAGCCCGAGGACACGGCAAAATTTGAGTACAAATGGCAGTGGGCCTATAAAGAGCGGTTTGAAAAAGCCGGAATTACGGCTCTGCTCGGCAGCGGCTTTGATCCCGGTGTAACAAGTGTTTTTACGGCATATGCCCTAAAACACCATTTTGATCAAATTCATACCATCGACATTTTGGATTGCAATGCCGGAGATCACGGCTACCCGTTTGCCACGAATTTCAACCCCGAAATCAATATCCGCGAGGTCACGGCTAAAGGTTCCTACTGGCAAGACGGCAAATGGATGGAAACAGAGCCGATGGCGATTAAAAGAGTCTATGATTTCCCCGAAATAGGGGAGAAGGACATGTACCTTCTGCACCATGAGGAGATTGAGTCCCTGGCGCAGAACATTCCCTTCGTCCGGCGCATCCGGTTTTTCATGACCTTTGGCCAAAGCTATCTTACGCACCTCAAATGTCTGGAAAACGTCGGCATGACCTCGATAAAGCCGATTATGTTCGAGGGAAGGGAGATCGTGCCGCTTCAGTTTTTAAAGGCGGTCCTTCCGGATCCCTCGTCTCTCGGCCCGCGCACAAAAGGGAAGACCAATATCGGCTGCATCTTCACTGGGTTAAAGGACAATAAAGAAAAGTCCCTGTATATCTACAATGTCTGCGACCATCAGGAATGCTTCCGCGAGGTCGGCTCTCAGGCCGTTGCGTATACGACCGGCGTTCCCGCCATGATCGGCGCGATGCTGGTACTTACCGGCGTGTGGAAAAAGCCCGGTGTTTTTAATCTTGAGGAGCTCGATCCCGATCCCTTCATGGACGCGCTGTGTAAATGGGGGCTTCCCTATACGATACAAAGCGATCCCGTTTTGGTGGACTGATGAAGAGCGATAGGCTAAAGACGCCCTGTTATGTCGTTGACGAAAGCGCGATCATCAAGAATCTTGAGATCCTGCGCGGCGTCATGGATAAAACCGGCTGCCGGATTCTGCTTGCGCAAAAGGCGTTTTCGATGTTCGCTTTATATCCTTTGATCGGATCTTATCTGAGCGGCACGGCGTCCAGCGGCCTGTATGAAGCAAGGCTCGGCAGGGAATACATGGGAAAGGAAAACCATGTGTATGCCCCGGCCTTTAAAGACGATGAATTTGACGAGATTTTATCTTACGGCGATCATATCGTATTCAATTCCGTTTCCCAGCTCAAGCTGTTTTCCGGCCGCACCGTAAAATCGGGCGCGAGCATCGGGCTTCGCATCAATCCCGAATGCTCCACGCAGAAGGGTCATGACATCTATGACCCCTGTGCGCCTTTTTCCCGCCTCGGCGTAACGGCGGGGGATTTTTTGTCTGTTCACGCGGAGGAGCTTGATGCTGTGGACGGCCTTCATTTTCACACCTTATGTGAACAAAATGCCGACGCTCTGGAAGCGACGCTCAATGTGGTCGAAGAAAGATTCGGGCCGTGGCTTTATAAGATGAAATGGCTCAATTTCGGCGGCGGGCACCATATCACGCGGCCCGATTACGATATACCGTTGCTGGAGAGCTTAATCAAACGCCTATCCGATAAATACTGCGTTCAGGTCTATCTGGAACCGGGTGAGGCGATTGCGCTGAACGCGGGCTTTCTTATCACAACCGTCCTCGCGTGCCAAAAAAATAGAATCGACATTGCGATTCTGGACACCTCCGCCGCCTGCCATATGCCGGATGTGCTGGAGATGCCTTACCGTCCGACCCTGAAGGATTCCGGTCTGCCGCGGGAAAAGCCTTTTACCTACAGGCTGGCAGGTCCGACATGCCTTGCCGGAGACGTGATCGGGGACTATTCCTTTGATTTGCCGCTTGAGCGGGGGAAAAGGCTTGTGTTTGAGGATATGGCGATCTATACCATGGTCAAAAATAACACCTTCAACGGCATGCCGCTCCCGTCGATTGTTCTGAAGAAAAAAGACGGGGATTATTCGGTAATCCGATCCTTTGACTATGATGATTTTAAAAACAGGCTTTCTTGAAAGCCCAGCTTTTGATAATCGGAAATCAGGTGCGGTCAGTGAAGCGTTATGCGCGGTTATTCATCATTTTAGTGTTTCTGTCCGGAAGCATTTTTTCCGCGTGCGCAAAACCTGTCGATAACACCGTCCATTCGCCCGGAGAACCGCCTCCGGATTCGCCGGAGGCGGTTCAAACACCGAACAAAGCGGAAGAGCCGACACCGCTGCCGATCGCTTCGGTTATGGAAGCAACCGTCGTAAAAACAGACCCGGAGCGGATGACCGTAAAGGCGGCGGACGGCACGATCTATACATTTGCCGGTGTCATAAAGGATATAAACATACCTGCCGATTATCAAAACGCCGGCTTCGCGCTGACCATTTCGTTTTACGGTGAACTCGATCCCGCTTTACCCCTGCAAAATGCCGTGATTTCACACATCGGCGTTACGGAAAAACAAGAAAATGAAAACGCGCTGCTGCTGCGCGCGATAGAGATATTGCGCGGTATGGATATGAAAAGCAAGGTAGGGCAGTTATTTTTCATTCCATGCCCGGGTTCTCTGGCTGCGCAGACAGCCGAAGAATACCGGCCCGGCGGCTATATTTTGTTTTCAAAGGACTTTGAGGGTAAAACAAAAGAACAGATTTCCGCGGATATCGGTTATTATCAGGCGTCCTCCGCCATTGGGCTGCTGATCGGGGTGGACGAGGAGGGCGGAACAGTCAACCGGGTAAGCTGGTTTCCCGAATTGCGGGACGAACCTTTTCTCTCGCCCGGAAAGCTGTTTGAGCTGGGCGGATTTGAATTGATAACAGAAGACACCGGTGAAAAGTCGGAGCTTTTAAGCGCGCTGGGCATCAATGTAAACCTCGCGCCGGTGGCGGATCTGTCCGGCAATCCGGAGTCGTTTATCTATAAGCGGTCCTTCGGAGACGATGCCGAACAGGTTTCTGAATATATAAGGTCTGTTGTATCGGTCATGTGCGATAAAAACATGGGCTCCGTGCTCAAACATTTCCCAGGTTATGGCGATAATCCGGATACCCATGATTTGGCCGCCTATGACAACAGGGCATATGATGTGTTCTTGTCAAATGATTTTCTGCCTTTC
>JAAYJC010000235.1 GCA_012523085.1 Clostridiales bacterium | reverse complement strand
CAGTAGGTCGGGGGTTCGAGTCCCTCATCGCCCACCACTTCAATTCAGATTCTTCCAAAGATTTCACCGCTTTTTTTAACCGCAGATGACAAAGTTTTAACCGCAGATGACAAAGTTTTAACCGCAGATGACAAAGTTTTAACCGCAGATTACGCAGATTTTCACAGATTTTTTAGGGGATGACCGAATGCGACCCCTACGGGGGCGTGAGGAATCATGGGGTGGATGTTTCCCCGGGGGCTGGCGACCCCGGGCTATAAGCTGGGTATGCTCCGCATACCTCAATGATCTTATTTCACCCATGTTTGGGCACGTGGTCTGTGCCGAATTTTGAAAAGTCATTTTATAAATAGTAAATATGATGCTTGACTTAACGGAGAAAACCTGATTCTCTCATACGGTTACTGATTAATATGAATACCCCGTAAGGAGAAAGAAAATATGGCGAACGAACTTGATGAATTGACAGGGTCTGTGAATCCCGAAGGACGCGACGTTAGCGTGATTGAGAAACAACTGCCGGTTAAGGTTGGCGTAGGGTCGTTGATTTTTGAAATAGCTCTTTGGTGCCTGGGGATTATACCCGGGCTGGTTTTTCTTTTCATGAAAATCGGGGCGGACAATTATTTCCGGCAGCTTCAGCAGAAAATTCAGGCTGATGCGTCCAATATCGATAATTTGCTGGAGCAGCGCGTTCAGATACTCCAGAACGTTGCGCCGCTTGTGAGCAAAGCGATCGATCTTGATAAGGATGTGATGAAGGCCGTCGCGGCATTTCGCGGGGGAAGCTCGCCTGATGGCGTGCGCAACCAGGTTGCGTCACAGCTTGATACCGCTTTCGGGAGGATTTTCCCGCAGGTGGAAGCATATCCGGAGCTTAAAGCACATGCTTCCATAGAGGAAGCGATGCGGCAAAACAGCTATTTGCAAAAGGAAATCACTGCGGCACGCAGTCTCTATAACGATACGGTGAATCTTTGGAATACCTCCCTGTTTGAGTGGCCCACCAAAATGATCGTTGCCGCACGTTCCGGATATACTTCCCGCATTCCCTTTACTGCAAGCGCTGAGACCAAAGCGCAAGCTCGCGGAACCTTCTTTGTATGATCGATGAGATATATGAGCCGCTAGACCGTTTTGCCAACGAATTTAAGGAAACATTCTCGCGGCTGACTTCGGAAACGTTTGAGCGTCTGAAAAAACAGTCCGGAGTCGATGAGAACGCCAATGTGGTTCTATGCCGGAAGATCAAAAAACTTCAGGAAAAAAAGCAGGAATCCGACTCACGGAAATCGTTATTTACGACGCTCATCGTTCTTGTCTGCATTTTGTGCGTCTTTCTCATCGGATTTTGTTTCGTGGCAGGCGCAGATCAAACAGCATCCCCGGCGAAAACGGCTTATAAAATTATTGGCGCGGTGCTGGGGTTTGGGGTGCTATTGGTCTATCTTTTCAATTATCTGATTCCCGAAGTCCGGCGAACCGGCCGGCTCGTCGCCAAACTCACTGAAATCATTTCAGAAAATGAGGCTGAGGCCTGGGCGCAGATGCAACCCTTGAACCGTCTTTTTGATTGGCGGGTTATGACGGAGCTTATCGAGAGCACCATGCCCGGGATTCGTTTCGATCCTTTTTTTCCGGAAGAACGCCTGAAGGATTTCCACCAGTCTTTTGGATGGGATGACTCCTTAAATGTGGATAAATCGGTTCTGCATGTACTCAGCGGAACACTCTTCGGGTATCCCTTTATCCTGGGAGAACTTAAAAAAATGGAATGGGGAAAGAAGACCTATTCCGGTGAACTTCGTATTCGTTGGACGGAGCGCGAGCGTGATTCCAACGGGGACTATCACACGGTGAGTCACTCGCAAACATTGAGAGCGCATGTGACAGAACCGATTCCGGTTTATTCCACTGAGAAGCTGCTGATATATGGCAACGATGCTGCCGAAAAACTTCTTTTTTCACGTGTGCCCTCGAAACATTCCGGGCTTGGTGAGGGGCTCAATACATTTGGCGAGAAACGCGAGCTCAAAAAACTACGCAAATATGAACAGATTCTGACCGACGAATCACAATATACGATGGTCGGCAACCATGAATTTGAAGTGCTTTTTCATGCGGTTGACCGCAACGACGAGACACTCTTTCGTTTTCTTTTTACATCGCTGGCGCAGCAGCAGATGGTGAAAATATTGAATGACCGGACGATCGGTTATGGAGACGACTTCAGTTTCCGGAAAAACGGGAAGCTTCTTTTCCTGAAGGCGGATCATTTGGAAAAGACTTCGTTCGACACCTCTCCGCAACAATTTTCAAAATATGATTTACTGGAGATGGAGAATAATTTCCAAAAACGCTGCGAAGATTTCTTCAGATCCCTCTATTTCGCCCTGGCGCCGATTCTGGCGATTCCGCAATACCAGGAAAAGCGGCCGATCCAGCCGGAGAGCCCGTCCGAAGAAAAAAGCAAGAACAGGGCCTCTTTTTGGGAATGGGAGTCGCTGGCAAATTATTACGGAGAAGACCGTTTCAAGCACGAGAGTTGCATTACCCAATGTATTCTCAAGGCTGAGGTTTTGGAGCGTACGGAGGAGGGCCATGCCATTGTGGACGTCCGGGCGGATGGTTACATGGGAGTCGAGCGCGTTACCTGCGTGAGTATGCGTGGTGGAGACGGACGCCAGCACGATGTGCCTGTCCATTGGGTGGAGTATCTCCCCGTATCCAGGAATTCGACCTTTGAGGCGGTGGAGATGGAAGAGTCTATTCAGGCTGAGCCTGCCGAACCATCCAGGGCGGAAGCTATCAGGGAATTTTTCCGTGTGCATAGTAAGGATCGCGCAGACTCGCTCTTTCGAAGAGCAATTCTTTCCTGGATTGGGAGACAGGTAAAACCGGGTCAATAATCTCATCCAAAAAGAAGGGAAAAATTTTCCCGGAGGCGCTGAGGACAAGGTGGGCAGACCAGTCGGTTGCCAACGGAGTAGACGAAAGATGCCTTGGGGATGATATTCCCTGGCCTGCCTCCCGCGAGTATTAAGCGCTGGAAAGTTCGTAGGCATCTCCAGTTATCCCGTGATAACTGATAAGGCATAAACCAATATAAGTGAGACTGTTAAGAGAAAAAGTCAGCTATGATAATTAAAAACGCAATTAAATTAATATGTTCATTTTTATTACAAATAGTAATAGCGTTTATTCTAATGATATTTATGGCAATATTCTTTATATTTATATTCCCATTATTCATCAACCCAACCTATTCAAACACCATCAACCCCGAAGAAGTAGACTCTGTTATAATTTATTCTGTAAATCCTTTTCTCAAAAGCGTTGAAGACGACACTTTTAGTTATGAGTTAGGTAGAAATGAAATTATTTCATTATTTAAAGACATGAAGAGAGAGTCCTTTGCAACCTGGAAAGTCCCCTCGCTCATGGTTGTAAACTACAAAAATGGTGAAAGTGCTCGTTTCGCAGTAGATGTTAGGCCTCGAGGTGAAGAGCTCAAAACACGAAAACAGTTTTCTTTTGCGGGAGAGTCCGCACAGGAATATCGAAAAATACAGAATCGGGCTCATCAGAAATGGCGTCTTCAGAGGATACTGCCGCCTGATGAAAAGCGTCTTCTGCTCAGCTCCTTATCTCAACAAAATCAAAGTAATTTCACCTTATCCGGAGACAAATCCTATATGTTGGCTTTTGGAATCCCAAAACAGGAAGCCTCGCTCAATCGCAGCTACTCCGGAACTCTGACAATAGGAAACGCCACGAATCACCTGGTTGCGGAACATGCGGGCAGGCTTCCGGGGTGGAATCCCACAAATAAGGAGATAAAAATTCCGTTTACCGTTCCAAATCACGCCCCGGTCAACTGGCTTGAAGATGAGGATATATCAGGATATGTCCTTGATTTCGATTATGGGAAAGAGAATCTTATCTCTTTGGAAATGTTTATGGTGGATCTTCTTGTCGAGGGCACTTATACCCTCTCTGTAGATTTTTCAACATCACCACCCGATAAGGGCACCCTATGGCTTATGGTTTGGAAAGAGGATTCGAAGCGTAGTACCGAGTGGATTGAATACTCACATTAACAACTACTGGAGGAACTGAAACGGATGGGAGGTATGGATGAGGGGGATTCTTTTTGTATTTCTTTTTGTGTGGGGATTTTTTAGAATTCTTTTGGAGTGAGGTTACTGATGAGAAGATTGAATATTGGCAGGTATGGGATTTTGTATGTTGTGCTGTCCGTAGTGGCTGTTGTT
>JAAYJC010000219.1 GCA_012523085.1 Clostridiales bacterium | reverse complement strand
GCGATTCCCGGAACAAAACCGTATACGGATCGAGTTTCCTGAGCCCGGTTCCAAATTCATAGGCATATTGCGCGCCGTTTGGCGTATAGATCTCCAATGATGAAAGGACGCTGCTGAGCTTCGCCGCCGTTTTGCACCTGTAGTATTTACCGCCCCTGCTGATATAATAAAGCTCAACCATATCGTTTTCGTTTTGTGCCAGACATATCCTGTCCGCATTGTGATCGTTTACGTTGAGCATGTTCTGGCCCAACCACCGAACCAGAACAGACAAGGGAATATCGGTATGATATTGCAAAAAAATACCGGGCGCCTGCAAAGCGGCTTTCCATTGCTGCTGATCCGTTTCGACCGGAGCGGAAGCGGAACCCAGCGATTCGCCGAGCAGACTCGATACCATACCATACAGCTCGGCAAGTTCAGTGCCGCTATATTTTACGCCGTAATGCCCGCTGTCTTCAAATGTCAAAACGATGCCGGCAGGATAAGCAGCCTGCGTAAGCTGAAGGTTGTTTATCACCGGCTCCTCCCGGCTTTCGCTGTGATCCGCAAATGATGAAATCCAGTCGCCTGCTCCGGCAAGTATGGGCACAGTGCTTAAAAACTCGTCAAATATCCCCGATTTCCCGCCGAGAAACAGAGCGCTTGCAAACAACAAAACAATAACTACGGTTTTTACCGCTTCGATAAGCTGTTTCGATTTTAGCATTGCACATTAACCTTCCGTTGCGCAGCAAAAAAGCGGGCTGCGCTTCATCTTCCGCATAACGCTTCCCGGCAGCGGGTATGACATGCCGGAACGGTCAATTGCCCGGCTGCTTTATGGGAAGAATAACCGTGACCGTTGTACCCTTTTGCAAAGCGCTTTCCACCTCAATTTCGCCGCCATGCTTTGAGACGATCTCATGCGCAATCGAAAGCCCCAGCCCGGTTCCGCCGAATGCCCGGGACCTTGCCTTGTCCACCCGGTAAAATCTGTCAAACAACCTCGGAATATCCTCTTTGGGAATACCTATTCCGGTATCTTTGACGCAAATCCGGATTCTTTTGTTTTTGTACGCGGTGCTGATTATGATCTCCCCGCCCTCCGGTGTGTACCGGACGGCGTTGGAGATAATGTTGATCAAAACCTGCTCTATCCTGCTCTTGTCGCCCTCGATCGGCGGAACGGTTTCCTCGAGGTTGAGGCTCATATTGAGCCTGTTCTTCTTAACGTCCAAAATCATCGTATTGTAGATGTTTTTAATTGATTTGATGATATCAAAAGGCTCAAAATGCATACTTGCCTCTCCCGCGTCAAACTTACTCAGCGCAAGGAGATCCTGCACGATTTTGTTCATCCTGTCGCTTTCATTGACAATGACATCCAGAAAGCTTTGTCTGGTATCTTCCGTGACCTCAGCGCCGGAGGTGACCAGCGTTTCAGCGTAGCTTCTTATGCTGGTAATCGGCGTTTTCAGCTCATGAGATACATTGGCAACAAATTCCCGCCGCATTTCGTCCGATCGCTTTTGCAGCGTAATATCGTGAATAACCGCCAGTATTCCGCCCTGGGCGCTTTCGCCGGAAAAAGGGACAAGCGATATTTCAAGGTTTTTTTTCCCGAAATCACCCTCCACCTTCAGCGACTCCGGGGCAGCGAGTGCGTTAACCTTTTCTGCCGGTATCATATGCCCAAAAATATCATCGTAAGCGGACAGAGAACCGGACAGTGAGATGTTCAGCATATGTTCGGCAACAGGGTTATAGTGGATGATATCGCCGTTTTTGGAGAAGGCAATAATGCCGTCGGTCATATTAGAAAAAACCGTGCTGCGTTTGTTTTTTTCGTTTTCGATATCCTGAAGCGTACTGTGCAGCTTGTTTGCCATATCGTTAAAGGTTCGGGTCAAAATACCGATTTCATCCTTTGCCGTGACTTCAATTTTTTCCGTAAAATCACCGGCGGCTACCCGGTTGGCCGCCCTTGTCAGGCTTTGTATGGGAATAACCATGGTTTTTGACAGCAAAAAACTCAGCAGAACCGAAATAACCAGTCCGACCAGCAGCGCTTTTAGAATGATTTGAAAAAGCTCATTGTTCAGTTCCTGGACCGTATGCTTATTGTCTTTGATATAAATGATATACGAATGCTCTTTGTCCCCTATAGGCATAGCGACATCCATATAGGCAGCGCCGATATCCCCGTT
>JAAYJC010000027.1 GCA_012523085.1 Clostridiales bacterium | reverse complement strand
CCATAATGGATCGGCTGACCGTTTTGAAGAAAGTCGGTCTTGGATATTTGAGCCTTGGACAGTCCGCCACGACCTTATCGGGCGGCGAAGCGCAGCGCATAAAGCTGGCAAAGGAACTCGGAAAGCGAACAAGCGGGCATACGCTGTATCTTTTGGATGAACCGACCACGGGTCTTCATCCCCATGACGTCAAAAAGCTGGTTGCGCTATTGAATGAATTGGTCGGGCTTGGCAACACTGTGATTTGCGTAGAACACAATCTCGATGTCATTGCAATGTCCGATTGGGTGGTTGATTTCGGGCCGGAGGGCGGCGACGCCGGTGGCGAAATCATCGTGCAGGGTACGCCGGAAACGGTGGCAAAAACAGCCCGCTCTCAAACGGGTGTATGTCTAAGCGCGGTGATAAATGCTTGAGCGGTTTTTCGCAAGGGAAATCAAGAATGGATTTCCGCAAACCGTTACCATATGGATAGAAACAAGAAGAAGGCCGCTTTATGGCGAAAACAGAATTGCAGGGAATGCAAACGGGATCTTAGCGGCGAAATGCCGATAAAACGAGCGACTGAGGTCTTGATATTTGCAGCGGCAGCCAAGAATTTTAGCCGGACGAGGATTTATACCGGAATCACTAAATTTTGCGAAGGGGTGTTTTATTTGAAAAATCACGTTATTTCATTACAGAGCCACATAAAGATGCTCTGTGAAACCATCGGAGCGAGGCCGACCGGCTCCGCGAAAAACAAAGCCGCTGTTGAGTACGCATTTGAGACATGCCAAAAATGTGGGCTTCCGGTACGAAAACAAGAGTTTGACTGCATGGATTGGATAAACTCCGGGGCCGCGCTGCTGGTTGACAATCGGGATATACCCGTGGAACCGGCGGAATATTCTCTGCCCTGCGACGTTACTGCGGAGTTTATTTGCATTGACACAGTGGACGCACTCCGTAAAGCGGAGCTATCGGAAAAAATAGCGGTCTTGCATGGCGATTTGTGCAAAGAACCCTTAATGCCGAAAAATTTTGAGTTTTATAACCCTGACGAACACAAGCAAATCATAGCTTTGCTGGAAGAAAAGAATCCAACTGCCATCATTACGGCTATTTCTGGCAAAGAACATACTATACAGGACGGGGATTTTAATATTCCATGCGCCGTGGTATGCTCGGATATGCTGGATGTCTTTTCGCAAAGTTCTGACGGGCGGGCGAAGCTGACCATCAACACCGAGCGTATTCCGGTAAAGGCACATAACGTGATTGCTACTTATGGGACGAAAAATGACAAGGTGTGTTTTTCGGCGCATATTGACACAAAACCGGCGACACCCGGCGCTCTTGACAACGCTTCCGGCGTGTCCGCTCTACTGGCTTTCGCGGAATCTCTTTCGGGCAAGCACTATCCTTTCCAAATCGAAATCGTTCTATTTAACGGGGAGGACTACTATTCCAATCCCGGAGAAATGGCGTTTATGAGCGGTCTTTCGACGGACTACATCTTGGCTGTGAATGTGGACGGTATCGGGCTAAAGAACAGCGCCACATCTGTTTCGTTCTATTCGTGTTCAAAAATAATCGAGAATAGGATCATGGAGCGTGTGGAAAAAACAACAGGCATAGAGCGAATTGAGCCGTGGCCGATGGGCGATCACATGATATTCGCCACCTATGGTGTACCCACCATAGCTATTACCGCGAGTGACATATTCGGACTGATCGATACCGTTCTCCATTCCTCTGATGATAATACGGAAAATATTGATATGGATGTTCTTAACAATGCGGTTCGGTTTTTATCATGCTGCGTCAACGGATGAGAAAACAATATGGACGCTTTCTATCTGCCATAAAGAGGGTGGCATTTTATATTTGATACAGGAGGGCGGCGATGAAAAGTTTTTCAAGCGGATTATGAAGAGTTTGATTTAATATAAAGCCGAAAATGTACGATCATCTTCAAAAGAGCATTGTGTGACAAGCGGTCAGCCAGGTTTCTACGTCGCCTACTATTTCAGGAAGAGCCTGCAGGGTTGCCACGCCCATAATTCTCTGAACGCATTCCCCGCCGCAATCAGCGGATTGAATACCTTCTTAATCAATGCGTCAAGCAAAGAAAATAAAACGGAAAATATGTTCCCGAGCATCTTGATGAAGACACAAAACTTGACCTATAAAAAAAGCTTGTACGATATGATTCCGCTGGACAAAACGCTGTCCATGTTATATACTGAACAGCAGGAATACTGAGATTAACTATTATAGGAGGAGAAGACCATGGCTGACATGCCCATAATCAAAAATCTAAAAAGAGAAGAAACCGTATTTGAGCTGAAACCTTGGAAATCAATTCACAATACCATTACAAAACCTATGGTGACAGGCGGGGGCCCGATGGAAATCAAAGAATCTGCGCTGGCCATGGGATTTGCACACATCACAGCACCTGATGTACTTGGCAGCCCTACGCATGTTCACCCGTTCGATCAATGGATATACCTCATCGGCGCAGAAGATTTCTCTGATTTTGATGCCGATATTGAGTTCACCTTGGGTGACGAGATACTGCACATTAATTACCCCTGCTACATTTTTATCCCCAAGGGCGTAAAGCACTGTCCTTTGGATATTAAGCGCGTCGGAAAACCTTTTATTTTCGTCGACGCCAGCATTACCCAGGAAGCATCTGTTCGCCCGGAAACACTGGCCAGCACCAAACGCCCCACATATCAGGCTCTTAATAACTAAGATTAAGACGGTCGGCACTAAAACTATCCATTATTCTGATTTCGAAGGCCCGGATTTATCATAAGTTGGATGACCAAAACAGCAGGTGCAGCTAAGTTGCTCCTGCTGTTTTATTTCATGACACTATATTGATATAATATGTCAAAAGTGCTAAATATAAGCATATCATGTCGGACCCTCTTCGCTGAGGATGCGGCTGATGACACTTGGCATAAACTACGCTTCTCAATTACTCTCCTTCGGTCAGTGGTAACAGCGCCGTCCCGTCACGCAAACCAAAAGACTGTACAAGAAGGATATTATTTGGTATCATCTAATAAACGCTCAGGTTTAATCGACATTGGTTTATCTTGCTGATTGCTGAGCTTTGAACGACAATTCATTATCAGATCGAGGTGTTGGCTTGGATGCGCTAAAAGATAAATTAAAGGAGGTATTGGCCTCTGTTCTGCCAATCACAGTTATTGTATTGGTACTCCATTTCACCTTATGTCCCTTAGAATCCGCCATGCTATACGCATTCCTGGTGGGTTCGGCGCTGGTCATAATAGGATTAACGGTTTTTCTCTTTGGCATAGATCAGGGCTTGGAGCCGATAGGGCATGGTATAGGAAACACATTAGGTCATGCGAAGAGCTTTTCCGTGACTATTACGATATGTCTGGTTTTGGGTTTCTTTATTTCCTATGCAGAGCCGGATCTCCACATTCTCGCCGGCCAAGTAGACGGTGTTACATCGGGGCAGTTCAATCATACTCTGATGGTGGTTGCGGTCTCAATCGGAATAAGTATCATGATGACACTGGGGCTGCTTCGCATACTTAAGGGCATTCGCCTTAAGTATGTATTTACTATCGCCTACGGCTTGATTCTTATCTTGTCCTTGTTCTCATCCTTTGACTTTATTGCCATTGCATTTGATGCGTCGGGAGCGACGACAGGGGCGATAACAGTGCCCTTTATGCTGGCATTGGCAGCCGGTATCTCAGCAATGAAATCAGAAAAAAGGGCGAGCGAGGCAGACAGCTTTGGCTTAGTCGGCATTTCTTCTACCGGTGCAATACTTGGCGTATTGATTGCAGGCCTTATACTGGGTGTCGACAAACTTGAAGGCACATTGCCCGAGCATTCAATTACCGAAACCGGTTTGATAGAGACATATGGTTCCAAACTTCTCACGATTGCCTGGGAATCGCTGCTTTCACTCCTGCCGATCATAATAGTATATGTGTTGTTTCAGATATTTTCTTTTAAGCAGAAAAAGAATCGGGTGTTTGATATCTCCCGAGGTCTGTTTTTAACACTTTTAGGGTTGGTCGTATTTTTGCTTGGTGTAAACGGCGGCTTTATGGAGGTAGGGACACAGATCGGAATACAGCTTACTTCAATGAGCTCAAAATTTCCGGTACTGATTGTAGCGCTGCTGCTTGGGCTGACGACCGTATTGGCAGAGCCTGCCGTTCATGTTTTAACAAATCAGGTCGAGGATGTTACCGGAGGATCTGTCAACAGGATTCTGGTTCTTGTTTTCCTGTCTGTTGCCGTTGGACTGTCTATTTTCATGTCTGTCCTGCGCACCCTTCTGCCGAATGTGGACCTATGGATGTATCTGCTGCCCGGATTCGGCATTGCGGTTATTTTGGCCTATCTGGTACCTGAACTGTTCGTCGGCATAGCCTTCGACGCGGGTGGCGTAGCCTCAGGTCCTATGACCGCGACCTTTTCTTTAGCCTTTGTTCAAGGTGTAGCGGCTCAAGTCCCCTCGGCCGATTTGGTATCGGACGGCTTTGGTATGATTGCCATCGTTGCAATGATGCCGATTATCGCAATAGAATTGCTGGGTGCACTTTATAACTATAAAACACGTAAAGCATTAAAATCTAAAAAGGAGTAACTGGAGGCAATCATGGATAGTCAAAATTGTGATATGAATCTTGGAAAACTTCAGATGCTTTCATTAGTTCTCAATGAAAATCAAAGCAATTCATGTGTTCGGCTCATAAAAGAACGTGGAATACAGGGCGGAGTTGTAATCATCGGAAGAGGAACGGTGAGCAGTACCGTCTTAAACATGCTTGGGATAAAAAACCAAAGAAAGATCTTAATGAATGTTTTGCTAAAAAGAGAAAAAGCCAAAGAGGTAATGGATTGTCTTGACAAGGCTTTGCATCTGAATAAACCCAATCATGGCATTGCCTACACTACGCCGGTTTTATGTGCTACAGGACTACCCGGGCAGGAAGCAAATCAAGAGCATAACGGAATGATTACATCTCAAGATCTGGAGGAAGAGAGCATGTTCAAGAAATTGACGGTAATAGTTGATCGCGGCATGTCGGGCGATGTAATGGATATAGCGCTGAAGGCCGGTGTCCGGGGCGGTACAATATTACACGGCCGCGGCGCCGGTGCGGATATGGCCACAAATTTGTTTGGTATTGAAATAGAACCGGAGAAGGAACTTGTGATTATCCTTATGCCAAACGATTTGGTAGAAAAAGTGGTGCCCGCGCTAACCAAGGGTCTTCAATTGGACGAGCCCGGTAAAGGAATCTTGTTTGTAGAGCCGATTATCGAGACACGAGGTCTATTTGAAATGCGTTGATAAAGGAGCGGCTTATAGTTATGCAGGGAGCACGGTCTATACCTACCATGCTCTCTGCAATCATTTTCCTTTCAAAATACAGCATATTGCATCTGACAGCAGTTAGTGTTAAAATTTGTGTTGAGGTGTTTTTTTCTATGATAATATTACCGCTTTGCATTGTCTCAGCTCCGCGCACGGTCTGATATAGGACGGTAATTGCGCGGAGCGGTTCTTTCTAAAGGGAAGTTACCGTCCACATCAGGCTTTGCGCCGCTTACAATCGCTTAATTTGTAAGGAGTAAAGCCATGAATAAGAATAACTTATTTTCGGGTCTCCGGGATTTTCTCGTCTTATGGGGCTCGCAGTTCGTATCCGCTTTGGGTACGGCTATGACTGGTTTTGCGTTAATTGTTTGGGTGTATGGGCAAAAAGGAACCGCCTCCAGTATAACGTTATTGTCGGTTTGTTCGCTTCTGCCTTCAATACTGTTTAGTTTTGTCGCCGGCACTATTGCCGACCGCTGGGACAAGAAGAGCACTATGCTTGTAACGGACGCATTTGCGGCACTTGGGACCATAACGGCTTTGGTTTTGCATTTAACATCCGCCCTTAAAATATGGCATCTGTATATCATCAATTTACTGCTTAGCTTTATGAATGCTTTTCAAAGCCCGGCATCGTATGTTGCGACAAGTTTGCTTGTTCCGAAAGAACAATATGTCCGGGTCAGCGGACTTAAAGCGTTTTCAGGTTCTGTCGTAACCATATTGGCTCCGGCACTGGGTAGCATGGTTTTGGCGTTCGGCGGATTGAAAATTGTCTTGATAATAGACCTTATTACCTTTTCGATTGCATTTTTTATTTTGCTTTTGTTTATTAAAATCCCGTCTATAAAGCGTAGTGCAGAAGAAGCAAAGGAATCTTTTCTGAAAAGCTGTGCGGCCGGTATCCGTTTTCTGAAAGGGCATGCGGCGCTTTTGCGTATCATTCTGTTCTTTGCCTTTATTAATTTAATCGCAAAGATGGGCGGGTATGGGATGATGCCCGCGCTGATTTTAAGCCGAACAGGCAACAACCAGACTGCGCTCGGCATGGTCGAGGCTGCCGTAGGTATCGGTACGCTTATCGGAAGTATTCTCGTAACACTGATGAAGCCCGCTAAGAACCGGGTAGGCATTATCTTTTTTGCCTGCGGAATTTCCTTTCTGTTGGGTGATGTCGGGCAAAGCCTGACGCACACCTTGCCGCTTTGGATTGTTGCCGCCTTTGCCTCCAATGTCCCGATGGCATTTCTAAACGCTAATCTGACCGCCGTTATGCGCACCAATGTACCGATTGAAATGCAAGGCCGCGTTTTTTCAGCAAGAGATACCATTCAGTACAGCACTATCCCCGTCGGACTGTTTTTGGGCGGTGTGCTGGCGGACCATGTTTTTGAGCCTTTTATGGCCGTAGCATCACCTATACAGCAAGCATTATCATTTGTTTTCGGATCGGGTAAAGGGTCCGGTATTGCAGTGATGTTTTTCATTGTTGGCATTGTTGGGTGCATATCAAGTTTTGTGTGTCTAAAAAACCCGACTTACAAAATTCTTGACGAAAACCAATAAGCCGTTATCGCATATTCATCATAAAACAATGAACAGTTTGCTGTTATACGTTTATTGTACCGTTATTGGCATTATATTCATGGTTTAGCCGGATTGTGGCATAAATAAGGTAACATTATGTTTGTTCTCGGCAAACAATTTCGCAGTTGACTTGCCTATACCTGAAGCGCTGCCTGTGATTATAATGGTTTATTCATCGGCTCATATGGGATTATGGCTTTGCCGGTATTTCATTTCTATTCCAATAAGCTCTGCTACCTGTCGCCATTCATCGTCTGTCAAGTTACGGAATGTAAATGCACCGCCAATGCATTTATGCTCGGTCTTTCCGTTTAATGTAAGCGGTATACCTCTGCGGCATTTATTACTGCATGTTCCGCCTTTAAACCATGCACAATCCCAAGCGCCATTTTTCATTTGCGAGATGATATTCTCCGATAAATCAAAGCCGTCCTTATATTTGTCAATGTCGTACAGGTTAGCTTTAACAGAAAAATGCTTGCGTGATAACTCGATAGTGAATATGACTCGCTTTGCTTTGGAAAACACGCATTTATAACCCTTGTTGATATTCAAATCTATTACACCGGGCTTTGTATTCTTTATTTCGGCTTTCAAGTTGGTTTTCATTGCAATGTCAATAAACATGTCTGCGATAAAAATGCTATCATCGGGAGCGAAAGCAGAAATATCATCAAGCGTTGGCTTCTTCTCGATTTCAAATAAAAACTGACACGGTTTTTCACCATTTGTATTAAGCGGAGAAGAAATAATGTCTTTCAGCTTAATCCCTACCCCTAACATGTTTTGATAATGATAACGGAAATGCCCTGCACAACAGCCACAATATGTAGGAGAAACAGAAAAAGGCTGCTTGAGTTTTTTTATCAAGCCGCAAGAGCAGGTCGTTTTACCGGTATGCACCCCGTTTTGATAGCCCTCCATTGTAATGGTAAACGTTCCGTCGTCATTTTGCTGTGGTATCATCATATACTCAACACTACTTATAAGGCGCAGTTTTTCTTCGATTGCTTTCCCGGCGTGTTCCTTTGCAAAAGCTCTGCAATCTTTATCGCGCTTTCCGCTTTTACAGCAGCCTTGCTCTTCCATAACCGAAAGACATTGCTCTTTTGTAAGCAGCTCGTCCATTTTTCCTATCAAGGTAAGCACCGGTTCGGGACGATAGCCTTTTACCTCTGAAAAATCGAACTGATCAATGATTTCTTCCGGGACTGCTTGCTTTTGCATAGATTCTCTGATTTTTTTCATATCGGGCATAATGCAATCCTCCATTTGCTATCTTTGTGATGTATGATGCTTTAAACCGTTCTGCCGGTGCTTTGAATATCTCTGAATTTTCTTCATACTTTGATTATACCATATAATACCTGACAACAGTGTGTCTTATATCTTCATATAACTCAGCACTTCTTACGCTTTTTCTTTTATAACCAGCCTGAGATGCGCCGCAGCAACTGCCTTGACATATAAACCGGGCGGAGCTGCCTCCGGCCGCTTTTCTTTCTCACCATATCTGCCGGTAAAACAAAACTTGAAAAGCGAAATGACAAAGCATATAATAGCTACAGGAAAAACAGGCCATCATAACGGCTTGTCATGTCGGCACGGACTCGGTAAGGGCGAAGACACCTATCCTGCAGCGCCGTGCCTTAACAATCGCAAATGCGAGATGGAGGTCATTATGGAAAACTTAAGCGGAAAAGTTGCGTTTATCACGGGTTCCGCCAGCGGCATCGGGCTTGGCATCGCTAAAGCCTGCGGCAGGGCAGGCATGAAGGTTATCATCGCCGATGTGAGGCAGAATGCCATTGATGATGTGCTGCCTTACTTTAAAGAAAGGGGCTGGCTTGTCCACGGCATCAGACTTGATGTTACTGATCGTGAGGCTTATGCGAAGGCAGCGGACGAAGCGGAGGCTGTGTTCGGGAAAATCCACGTTCTTGTCAATAACGCCGGTGTTGAGGTCCGCAGCGGTCCGCTCTGGCAGGCATCCTTCAATGATGTTGACTTCATGGTCGGGGTTAACATTAAGGGTATCATTAACGGCATTCAGATCGTTCTTCCGCGTATTCTGGCGCATGGAGAGGGCGGACATGTCGTTACCACAGCTTCACAGTCCGGCTTGACCGTCGTTCCGGGAGCTTCCCTGTACTGTATGGCAAAAGCCGGTGTGATCGGATTAATGGAAACGCTTGCATGCGACTTAAAAGACACAAATGTCGGCGCGTCGGCGTTTTGCCCGGGTCCCGTGGTGGGAAACCTCAGCAAATCCTCGCTGGAGGTTCGCCCGGACAGCTTGAAAAATGAAAACGCCTCGCCTCCCCCACAAGCGCCCGCACGCCCGGCTGACAGTGATGCGAAGCCCGCATTTGATTTCGGCAAGCTGTTTATGTCCGCTGAAGAGGCCGGTGAACGCGTTGTCCGCGGAATCCGCCGCAACGATCTTTATATCCTGACACATTCCGAATTCAGAGAAGGTATGCGGGCTAAGGTAGAAGCGATTATGCGCGCATATCCCGATCAGCCGGTCAACGAAGACTTTAAAAAGGTCTTCAGCTTCCTTGCCTACAATCCGATTTACGATACGCAAACGACACCCGGCGCGCCGGATTGGGAATAGTAAACGAAAGCGAAGGTTGTTATCACCGTTTCCGGTTTATAAGGTATTTCAGGCGAAGACAAAGAAGCCGTTTGCTATGATCCGGCTTCTTTGCTTTTCAGTTTAGGTCTTCGATATGCAGAGAACGGAGGTATGTGTGAAGCTATTAAGAAAATATGCAAGGATCGTTATTGTATTAATTGTTGCGGCTGTTGTGTTTGCCCTTATTGCGATTATTGCTCGAAACATTCTGCTTGCTATTCTTAGTGTCCTGTTGATTACAGCGTCCGCAATCATCCGGTTCACATGCTTAAGGTGCCCGAATTGCGGCAGATACAGCGCGCCGCCGCGTTGGTCATATGCAATCAAAACGATCCATTGTCCGGGCTGCGGGAAACCTTTTGAATACGATGATGAATAAGTGACGGATTTGTTAAAGAATCCGAGCATCGTATGACCCGCATTCCAAACCCCGGTTAGTCGGGAAGCACCATAACCTTAACGCATTTCTGTGAATTGGCACAGCACCGTTTGAACACATGTTCAAAATGAACATGTGTTCAAACGGTGCTTACAAAACAGGAAAAACCATTGCATCATGCCCTATTGTTAAAACAGCTCACCCACCGTGCCGATGAACAGCTTTACCGCTTCGGGATCAAACTGGGTTCCGCTACAGGAAATCAACTCTTCAAACGCCTCATTATATGATTTCCTCGGCTGATATGGCCGCAAAGAGGTCATCGCATCAAAACTGTCCACGACGGTAAGCAGCCTTGCCAGATAGTCTATCTCTTCACCTTTCATTTGGTTTGGATATCCGCGCCCGTCATACCGTTCATGATGCTGAAGAATGATCGGGACAGATTCTTTCAATAACCGTACATTCTTTATAATCTCGGCTGCCATCTGCGGATGCTTCTTCAGCGTCTCCCATTCCGTTTCCGATAGTTTATCCGTCTTCATCAAAATCTCTTCCGAGATATTGATTTTCCCAATATCATGGAGATAGGCAGCATAGACAAATTTCTTTTTCTCTTTATCATCCAGATTCAGTTTATCGGCAAGCAGATTGCAATAATACACAACCCGCTCAATATGCCTGTATGTATATTTGTCCTTAGCGTTAATCACCGCAATTAGTGTCTTGATGGAGGCTACAACTTCCCTATCGATCTCATCGATGTCGCGCTGCAACTCATCGAGAATTGAATAATACTCCTCTACCCTGTTCTTCCGCAAGAATTTAGCTCTGTAGCAGGCGTCGTCGGCTCCTTTTATAAGCTCATCTCCGGTTTTAGCTTTCGTCGGAAATGTTGAAATCCCGATGGACACCGTCATGTTTCCGCCCGGTATGCTCTCTTGTCCGTGAAAGTAATGCGCCTGAACAGCCCTGCGGATCCTCTCCGCAACTTTCATTCCGATATCCTCACCAATATCGGGCAGCAGAATTGTAAATTCCTCTCCGCCGTAGCGCGATACGATATCGTTCTGTCTGACATTTTCCTTCAAGATTCCTGAAATCTGCTTGAGAACCTCGTCGCCTTCTTGATGCCCATATAGATCATTATAATATTTAAAGTTATCCAGATCAATAAACAGCAACGACAGGCAGGAACCGCTTCGCTTGCTTTCGACAATTTCATCAGCCAATGCGTCATAAAAGAAGCGATGGTTAAAAAGCCCGGTAAGCCCGTCGACATTGGCCAGGTTTTTTAGTGATGAAATGTGCTCCTTTTCCGTTCTTGAATAGGAGCCGACAGCCCAGGAAATGATAAATAATGCACAGATTAAAACAAGGTCGCTCTCAAAAACATAGCTATTCGCACTACCAAATATAAGATCGATCGCAACAATCAAAGCCGCCGATATGCCGGTTGTGAGCAAACCGGTTTTGATGCCGAACTCTATACTGGTGGATATGATTACAAATAAAAACAAGTATTTATAATGACTTTCATGGGTCCCTGTTAAAAGAATCGAAATAAAGGATATAATGACGGGTACCGAAATCGAAACTATTTTAAACAACAGCTTAAATCTTGTCGTTTCGATAAATATGCAAAAGAAATAAGCCAATAAAATAAAACCCAGAGCGGAAAGAAATACATAGTTGTAATCGACGATGATTGTATATAGATCCTTATCTGTAAAATAATACTGAAAAAAAGCAACTGCAGAGAAAATCAAAGAAGATATCTTGGCTGCGCTTGTTATCTGAGTAATTTTAGAAGTGTTTTGTCTTTCTTTATATAACATTTATGACCTCCGACAGGCTCCCGATATCAGCCGAAGCGGCAATTCCTGTCGCCGGCGACCTTCATATTATTGCCGTTTATCCCACCTAGCGGATTATATTACACTAATCATTTAGAATAAGATCAGTATAAATCATTATTACTGATTTGCCCACATGGTTTTAAGCTGTTCATTATTAGAGAATAGTATTATAAATAGGAGATCGTGACGATCTCCTATTTATTCGGGACTGCGCTACTTGTCTCTCAAGGATTCGGGTTCTTCCGGCTGGTATGTAAAGAACATGCAAGCGGATGATGCTACCGCCATGGCCAGAAGAGTGGCAACCGTCGCCAAAACAGCATATAACTTCCTCATTGTTCCAGCCTCCTTTCTTTTGATATAGTCGCGCGTTCAACCTTGATTAAAAGATTAGAACCGACTTTTGTCAAGGTAAACACCTGCCACAGCACGCCGAACAAAATGCTCAGGCAGAGGCTCCTGTAGACAACGTTTTTGCTACCCAAAGGTACAAAGGCAAGTGAAATGACCAAGTATATAACCAGAACAATAAACGCTCCACGTCTCATTTTGGTCCGCTTTGCCGATGATTTAATCGGTTTATTCGGCGAGTCTACCGGAGCTGCTTTGTATACAACATAGAACGCTCCGCTAAAAACCGGAACCAATATGGCGAGCATTCCCTGCCATTTGAAGACATCTGACAAGAGGTGTTTTCCGATAAACGCAAAAACTGTACAGTAAATGACCGCAATGAGTGTACACTTGAAGATAGAACCGGCATGCGCTCCTCCGCTGTATTTGCGCAATATGCTGACGGTAAAGCATATAATCAAAGACTCAATGGGCGTTTTTATGATAAGGCCAATGAAAAAAACACATAATACTGTAACCAGTACTTGTATCAATGCAATCAAGCCGTATGCGACAACTTTTTCTTTTTCGTCATCGTAGTGTAACGAAACGGCTATTCTATTTGCTAGTCTCTTCGCCAGCTTCTCCATCTATCGCCTTTCTTTTCCTATAGACCTTTTTCATGATCGAGTATTCGGCAAAAACGGCCGCAGCAAATATCACTGTCGACGGAATGCTGGCTATGCTTTTCTTTATCGGATCCTGAAACATTTCTATGGTTCGTTCTCTGCCGAATATCGCTTTTAGCAGATAAACATTAATTATTTCGCATAAAAAGATAATAATAATTGTAATAATGGCTGCTTTAATGACCTTTGTAAAATCCATTTTATAAAAAACGGAAAAATAGATCGCAAAAAAAGTCAGCGCAAGAATGGAATTGACTCCGTATATAATCGGAAAAAGCCTAATTAGATATATTACAGCTATTGTGACCAGGCTTTGCAAGACATATGTTTTCGCCTTAATTTTTGTGCCTGTCAGTATATAAATCGATAAGATATCCAAAAAACCTTCCGGTATCCCCTTGATCAACAGCTCTGGAATCGATGTTTGCAATGTATCAGCACCTTTCTAATATCTGTTCTTTATCTATATGGTTTACTGTTTTTATAACATGATAAAAAATTATAAACACAAAAAAATGAATCATTATATCGCCCGGGCTTAAGATGCTGAATCCGACGTCGATATAATCGGACAGTATTGTCAACTTTGAGCTTGAGTTACCTAATATATGTATGTTATCTTGTACGTTCACAAATGTATCAGACTTAACATAACCGGTAAGATAAGAAAGTGATGGAAAGACCGGCATTTTCCCGCCGTTTGCGTTCATCACCAGTTTATTCAGCGCCGTTCCTACCACAATAAAACCCGAGCCAATGAGTGCAGGCTTATACAGCCTATAATAAATGATTGGGATAATGAATGTAAACAAACAGGCGCTTTTTATAATAGAAGCGTATGGAATTAAGCCGTAGTAATTCCAGAACACAGAAAATTGTGCAAAAATCAACACGATTTGTGCTAATAGCGCCGGGTAAACAGTCCAGCTGAGAAAAAACGGCCTAAACGAAAGATGCCTTATCTTTGCGATCACGAATACTGCACAGATTGTTATGATCATTTTCTGCCAGCCTCCGCTCCTCCGCCTCGGTAAATGATGAAAACCTAATTAACAGTATATACATTTATTTGATAATTTCAAGGTTTTCGTCGATGATTTTGTCGAATATATTATCTAGTATTTACTTTTATCATGGCTGCAATCCGATTTTTTTTAAAAATATCTTTATTGTATTGCCTTCATCGTTTCTTTTTACATTGGTTCTGCCGCATCTGTCGCAATACCCCAACAGGGCGATATCGTGAACATCGCACTGTTGCTTCATTTGCGCAATATCGGCATACGGTAAATTTTTCGTTACATAAAAAACATGCATATGATATCTTACAAGTGCACAGACAGCCCGAATAAAACCTTTATCCGTTGTGCATTCCGTCAAAATTTTCTCAGCCAAAACAGCCCCTGTTTTATCATGGTCATATGCTGTAATTCTACCGTTTCGTATTGTCGTGGAAACGGTTTTTCCGATGTCATGGAGAAGCGCTGCCCACATAAATGCATTGGGGTCGCTGCTTTTTTCTTTTTGTAAGGCCGCTTCATCCACAACAAGAAGCGTGTGTATCCAGACATTCCCTTCCGGATGGTGTTTTGGAGACTGCTTTGTTTCTTCAAGCTTTTTCAGTATCGAAAAAGGATAATCATTGAATTCGGGTTTATGAAAAACATCGTTTAAAAAAATAGACGGCTTGCGATCATTTTCCAGATGTTTTCCAATATCCGCAAAAAGTTTACTGCTTCCCATCTTTAGTATCCGGATTATTCAGTCCGTAAACAGCTCTTGCGCTCTCTGCGCCGGGATCATGCTTTATGTGTTTTGACCGAAACTTTCCGTCGTCTTTTTTCTTGTTCCTCGTGCTTTTCATTTTGTTGTTTTCCATCTTAATCTCCATTTTACCGCGATGCGGCAGTTCCATTAATCTGAGTCTGTACCTTGAGAAAAATCAAGAATTTCTGAAGTGGATAGGTCAAAATTCTCCTGCGTTTCGGATTCGAGTGCCTTAATATTATCCTGTTTTTTGTAGGTCCGATCTCTTCTAGCTTTATTCGGTTGATCATTGCCGTTTTGATCCACTATCCGGTTGTGCGATACCGGCGATAACATTCCCTTTTTCAGATGGTATTTTAACACCATGTCCTCGCTGATCGGAACTTTATGATCATTTGTTTCTATAAACAGCTTTTCCATTTCAAGCTCCTTTGTAACAGCTGTGTTATGGGAAAGACAAGGCCGCATTTGGATAAACCAATTGCGGCCATTGTCTCGGTATACAGCAGTCTTCACCTACCGTCTACCCTAAGCCAGTATTTGTCTCAAAGCGAGATTTAAGAAGCTCTTACATCCCCCATCATGAGCAGGCTAAACAGCCCGTATCATTATGGGTTCAAATATAGATTTCAACTAAATCATCTCCCCATTTAAGAACAAAGTCCTTGCTTACTGTTAATATTCACTTTTATGGGCACCAGAATCATTTAGATTACTTTCATGCCCGGTAGTATTTTAACCGCTCATGAAAATAATATTATGCCTTATTTAACCAAATTGCGATTCATATCGTTAAAGCATATCCTTCGGATCTGTAAAACACCCATTGGGATCGTTTCAAACAAAAACGGGAGGAAAACTGTTTCTTTACCATATTACCATATTACATATTGCACATACCATCATCGTATGATAGATTATATAAACAAGAATTATGCATGGAGGCTGAACGAATGAATATAATACCCTTTTCCGAAGATGAGTTAACCATTATCGGAGAACATATCGGTACGACACCCAACCCGGCTTTCCCTTTTAGGGCACCAATGTACAATACACCGATCACACCAAAAGAGAATTTTCTCAGCGCAGTTTCAAGAAAAGGCGCAATGTGGTTTCCATCAGCTTCGGACTCGGTTGCCGTAGAGTCCAGGGTAAACCGCGACCATATTGCAAGAGCCGAGGTGTTTGACTGCGGTCCCATTCAGACACTGGAAGAAAAAGGCGGACCCGATCTATTCGGCGTCGAATGGGTCTTTATCCCCGTCGTCGGCGGATCTATGGTTAAACCCGGAAAGCCGATGCTGGAGGATGTCAACGACTGGCCGTCGGTCATAAAATTCCCCGACATTGACAAGCTGGATTGGGACAGCTGCAAGACAACGAATCAAAAGCTCAACGAATCAAAACGTTCTTTGTCCGTTACATTTCAAAACGGTATGTTTGAGCGCCTTATTTCCTTTATGGACTTTGAAAACGCCGCCCTCGCCTTGATTGACGACGATCAAAAGGACGCCGTTCACGCGCTCTTTGACAAGCTTGCGGACATGTATATCCATATGATCTCGAAATATATGGAATGCCTGAATATAGACGGCGTTACCTTCCACGATGACTGGGGTTCCCAGCGCGCACCGTTTTTCTCGCTCGCAGTCTGCCGGGAGATGGTCGTCCCTCATATCAAGAAGATCGTCGATTTCTGCCATTCCAAGGGGCTTTGGTTCCAACATCACAGCTGCGGAAAAAATGAAATGCTTGTCCCCGCCATGATAGATATGGGCGTCGATATTTGGCTCCCCCAATCGATGAATGATATTGATATGCTCTTTGAAAAGTACGGAGATAAAATTATTTTCGGCATTTCACCTCCGATTCCCGCCGAGGACGCAACCGATGAGGACATTGAATTGATAGCAAAGGAATTT